>CAZCLJ010000006.1:0-37878 GCA_964499465.1 uncultured Hyphomicrobiales bacterium | reverse complement strand
CATGCTATCTTATCGCTCAAAATGGAGACCCAAGAAAAGAAGAAATTGCTTTTGCTCAAAGTAATTTTCAGACGTTTAAGCGTTTAAATGTTGAGACGTCTATTAAAATTCATAATGAAGTATTTTTTTTTAATAAATATTCAACTTGTCTCACATTCGCAAATATTTGAGACAAGTCGCTTTAAAATACTAAACTCTTTTAAAATCCAAAATTCATATCATTAACATCTACCCAATATTTTTTATAAAAATCATACTCTGTAAAAATATTAGTATCTTCTGTAACAAAACTAAGGTGAACATAGAAATTTTTCTTGTTTAATTTAAATGATTTTACAATCTCATTTTCAACAAATAAACTGCGATAACCATCTACTTTATATTGATATTCTCTTCTTCCAGCTCCTTTCGGGTCAACGTAAAGGATATGATAATCATCGCCTTTTTGCAACCAAAAAACAAAGTCTGGAAGAAAATTCCTTTTGCCTATTGAAGGGTCAATGTAAGGAATACGAATATTTTTGTCTAATGTGTGGTCAATTTTACTGAATAACCACCAATCGAATTTTGTAAAGAAATTATCCCCTTTTTTGAGTTCTTTTTCAAGTGCATTTATAAATTTTAACTCGCTCGGTGTATCAATTATATGTTTCATCCACACAATTCTTTCGCTTTCTGAAATAATTGAAGGAAAATAGTAGTGATTCATCAACTTTTTGATTTTTATTCTTTCATTCCTATACACAAACTTTTCTTCGCCTAATGATGTATTATTTATAAGGTTTTTATGCTCCACTGCAAATTTTTTAATATCATCTTTATATTTTTCCATTAGTTTTGCTTCTTCTGCTTCAAAATCTACTGGTTTCTTTGCTTTTTCTATTTTCTTTTTCAATTCTTCAAAACGACTAAATTCAATAGATGTTTCCGTTCCTTTTAGTGATGTTCTTACTTTGATATGATTATGATGACAAATTTCATCTTTTAAAAGTGTAAAATCTTCTACTTCTTCAGGTGGTATTCTGTAATAATTCAAAATATGCTTTATAAGTGGTTCTATTCTACCGATTTTACCTTCTTCGCTTAGTTCAAAATTATTCTCATTCTTCAGCTTTTCAGTTAAAAGATTTACTTCAAAATAATTTAAATTAAAATTAAGTAATAATACTCTTTTATCTATCGTGTTTACTAAATCTTTGCACACTAAATAATCATCTTTATGAATTTTTAACTTGAGCATTTTCCTGTCTCTTTGCTCTGTGCTTTGAATCTGCCTGTATTTTGGAATATAAAGTTCTTTGCCTTGAGCTTGATTTTCAAATAAATCAATTTGGTATTCCTCTTCTAACTGCTCAGATTTTAAATGCTCAAGTACTGATAAAATTGCATTCTTATTTGTTCCAAAAATAAAGAGAGTTTCTATTGGTTTAACTTTTTTTGCAAGTAATTTTAAAGTATCATCTTCAATTACTCTATCGTTTATTAGAGGTTCAAATCTTTTCCTGTGGTTTTTTATTGGTTCGATTCTAATTCCTCTTCCTATGGATTGCAAAATGAATTTTTTTGCTTCTTTTTGTGTTCCAATATTTACGAAATTGATAATATTTGGGCGGTTGCTATCCCAACCTTCGTAAAATGCACGGCTGCCCATAAGAATATTTACAGAACTCGAATCTATATTTTCAAAAAGACTAATATTTTCAAATTCTTCTTCTATATCATATTTTGCTAAATTATTTTTCTCAAATTCCTTTACATCGCCTATTTTGATTAATGCAAATGGCTCAGAAGCAAAAGCAGATTTCACCCTGAATGACAACTCCTGCTTATTCCTCGGATTCCGCCTTACTTCAAACTCACCACTCGTAGCTGAATTAAAAACATAATACAGAACTTCATCTATTGTAATGTTTTTTATTTCTTCTATTTCTTCATTGCTTAAAACAGTTACTTTTTCAAATTCTACTAAACTATTATTATAAAACTCTGATGTTAATGTAAATTTTGCTTTTTCAAATATTTCATTATTCAGTTCTTTTTTAGCTATTTTTTGAAGTTCTTTGAAAAACAAATATAAATCTGAATCTTCTGCACTTACTGAATTTACAAGCGTTAATAAAAGCGGATTGTGATAAGATGCATTTTTACTACTAATTTCCTTAAAGATTTTCTTTATAAATGTCAGTAATATTAAAGACATTAATACGATTTTCTGCTTTTCTTCCTCTACGAAATCCAATACTAATTTTCTGCCTTCCTGAACCTGATAAGTCTGAAAATTCTTAAATTGTTCCTGCAATACAAAAAGATGCTTTCCAAAACCTTTTTTAATGTATTCTGATAAATTTATATTATAAACCGTTGAAAGAACATCAATTTCATCTGTAAAAGTAGCAGAAAAATTGAATAAAAAGCCGTTTCTGCATAAAATATTGTAATATTGCTTTCTCTTGCTTTCGTCGCTGTCGCCTTTATGTGCTTCATCAAGAATAATATACCAATTCCCTTCATTGTCGTAGTTTTTGAAATTTATTATATTTTCTTTTTGAACATCTGATATTAAATCTGACCGATAATAATATATATCAATATAATAATCCTTAAATGATTCATTGGCGATTTTTCTATCTGGTAATTCCTTTAAATCACGAACTACAAGTTCAATATTTCTTTCTTTTCTTGCATAAGTGTTGAACTCGTTTATATGGGCTTTTAGCTGGTCGATTAAATCCAGACGATGTGTTAAAAATAGAATATCATTTTTAGGAATTAAGCCGCCTTTCATTAAATCGTGTAAAAGCTCTATTAATTTAATTAATACAATGCTTTTTCCACTGCCGGTTGCCATCCAAAAGCACATTCGGTTAATAAAATTATACGCTGGAAGCACTCTATATTCCGATTCAAAATAATCTACTAATATTTCATAAGCTTTGCTACTTGGCTCGGTATATGCAAAATTTTCTTTTAACTGTTCTGAAGTTAAATTGTTTTGTTTAGAAATACGAAGAAAAGTTTCTTTCAATGATTTTGTGTCTTTTTTATTGAAATCAAAGAAATATCTGTATAAAATCTTTAATGTATTTTCAAGTGCTTCTCTTTGGTATGGATAAAGCGATTTATTCTCTGAAAACTTTACAAAATCTATGTTTTTCCATTGTAGCGGAATGCTTTCCAAATCAATATTTTTTGCAATACTATCAAGATAACTGCCATCCATATTTACCACCAAATCAAAGGTTTTATAATTTTGTAATCTATGTTGTTTAAATCAATAGAAGTGCCGTCAGTGAAAACAACTTCGTCTTTTTTTATTCGGCTGATGAATTTGCCGAGCAAATGACTGAGCGTTTCCGGTATGTCTATATCTTTATGCAGTTTTGTTAAATCTACTTTTATGCTTTCGCTTTTCTCGTCAAGTTTTATTACTTCGTCTGCAAGTTTTAAGTCTTTCAGAAAAAGATATTGACTATAAATGCTTTTTGTTGGTATTTCGGTTTTGTCTTCATATTTTACTTTTCGAAGAACTTCTTCGTACTGCTCAAGAGAGAAATATTTGAAGAAACCGCCACCTTCGTAATCTTTTACTTCTTTTGAAATTCCACTTTGTTCTCCAAATAATACTTTTTTCATTCTTGGAAGAACTACTGAATTGAAATGCTCGCCCATTTCTACCCCGAGCCATCTTCGCTTAAGTTTTTGTGCTACTGCTGTAGTAGTGCCAGAACCAAGAAAAAAATCTATTACATAATCTTTTTCATATGTAGAACTTAATATAAATAAATTTACTAGTTTTTCTGGATTTTGTGTAGGAAAATCGGTATATTCTTGTGACACCCCTTGAACAACATGAAACTCATCTAAAAGATTATTAAAAGGTACACCATTCATTTCATTTAAATAGTTTTTTAATTTTGGAAAACCTCTTTCATCTAAAACTATTCTATCTTCTTCTATATATTGGTCAATTTTATCTTGTGAAAAACGCCAATGTGTATTTTTAGGTGGTTCTATTTCTTTTCCAAAAAATATTCTTTTAGGTCCTGCGCCTGGTGAATAAAAATTTCTTAATAAATATATACCTCTTTTATCTTTATTTTTAAACCACTCTAAATACTTTTCTGAATAAGGTGCATATTGTTGATTATATACCCATTTATTTGTTTTTGAAAATGCAAATATTGTATCAGTAATTAATGCAAAGTGTTTAAATTGCGACTTTGTTCCTGTAAATCTTTTCCATATTATTTGACTTAAAAACCTATCATTTCCAAATATTTGATTTAAAACAAATCTAACAAAGTGATCTCCATTATAATCACATTTAACATATAATGTTGATGTGTCATTTAAAATATTTTTTAAATTTTCTAATCTATTACTTAATAAGCTAATCCAAGATGAATCTTTATACTTTATATTATATAAGTAGTCCGCGTTATCTTCTTTATTAAATGGCGGGTCAATATAAGTTAATTGCACTTTTTCTTTATACTTGTTTTTAATTGTATTTAGTGCCTGATAATTTTCAGAATGAATAAGCCAGCCGTCTAATTGATTATCTAAATCATCAAAAAGAGAAAGAATATCTAATTCCAAATCTTTAAAATATTTAGTATCAATCGGCAGAAACTTCCATTTTTTAGATATACTTTTTCCTTCAAGAGTATTTTCAAATATTTGCCTAATATCAAAATTTTCATCTGCAATTCCGAGCTGCTTCCATTCTTCAATTTGCTCATTAATCTTATTGTTAGCAATTATTTTTTCAATAAGTTCAAATTTCTTTTCTGCAATTTTATCAAGAGTAATCACATAATTAGAAGAATGAGCAAATTTAGGTTTGTTCCAAATTTTTACGAGTTCATCTTCGAATTGGCTAACGAGTTCAATAATATAGAAAGCAACATCTTTTAAAGCTTTCATTTGTTTTAGCCGTTTTTCTTCAAAAATCGTCTCATCATCAACGAGATAATTTTTAATATAAATCAAAAACTGCTCTCGTAGAAATTCTTTAGCATTTTTATTGATGAAAAAATCAACTTCCGATTGCTTCCTGAAAATAGAAAAAACTCTTTCAAGAATTTTTTCATTAAGTATATACTTAAAATTCCCTACTTTCTTCAACTCTTTTAAATTATCATCAATCTTAGTTTTTGAACCATTTTTAGAATATTTAACGTAAAAATGTATCTGCTTTTCTTTATTAAATTCATTTACTGCATCTTTTAATTCAAAGACAAGCTCTTTTTTTTCATTGTTTTTCTTAAGTTCCAACTGTGAAACATCGAAAAAGAATTTTATTTTTGTTTCACTTTCTAAAACTTCCATATCTTTAAAAAGGCGTTCAGTTTTAACGTAGTAAAGCATATTAGTTTTCCAGAACAGCATAACATCTTTATCATCTCTATAAACACGTTCATAGACTTTTTCCTGTAGCGGAGTATAAGAAAAGTAAATAGAGCCGGATTCTGAAAAATACTTATTGAAGAAAGTATAAAGTTTATTATATAATTCTTCTTCAAAATTATTACCAACTTCGATTAATTTAGAATTAATATCTTTATTAAGCTGGCTTTTAAACTCATTGTAGTATTTACTTTTAATTCTCATCAGGTTCACATATCCGGAATCACCTTCTATCTGAGCACCAATAAAGATGTTTTTTAAAACTTCAAAAAATTTCTTTTTCTTCGATTCTTCAAACGGTTTCATAACTTTAAGAATATTATTTATTTAAATTTTATAATAAACGTTTAGATGTTTAACTATTTAGACGTTTAAACATCTAAACATTTAATTAAAATGATTAAAATTGTAAATAGAAAACAATATAAACACAATTACAGTAAATAGTTTTTCCTTTTCTTTATATAAAAACAAATAAATTAAAAAAAAAAGAGCAATAAAAAAAAACTAACTGTCTTTTGTTGATTTCTTCTTTTCATTTTTTTACCAAGTTGAATTCGTAGATACAATTAAAGTTTCATTTCGATGCGCAGCGAGAATTCTCACAAATCCTTGTTAACATTAAATTTGAGGTTCCTCACTTCGTTACCAATGACATTTTAATTTCCTTTTTTTATTAGCATTTTAGTATAATCCAGAAATAAATATAATAGTAAAAAAGTTTTCTATAAAATTTATATAGTTTTTTATGTTTTTTTTATATTTTTTTTATATTTTTTTTACACTTTTTTTATGTTTTTTTTATATTTTTTTTACACTTTTTTTATGTTTTTTTTATATTTTTTTTATGTTTTTTTTACACTTTTTTTATGTTTGTTCTATACAGTTTATTTAATTTTACGATAACTTCTTTTATCTTTACACACACTCAAAATCTTTAAATTTTGAGTGTGTGTAAATTTGATTCTTAGAAAATTTACACATTTACATATTATTTAATATTATTAAGTTTGTAAATCCGCTGTAAGTAGTTGATGTATATAGAGGAAAAATTGACCATGTCGCCAAATGAGGGTCGGTTTGTCGCCAAATGGGGGTCGGTTTGTTACCAAATGAGGGTCGGTTTGTAAATTTTTAATATTATTTTTAAATACTTTTTAAAATATATCATATATAATATAATACAATGAAATATATAGAAATAAAAAAATAGTAACAAAAGAGGATTAAATAATTTATTTTTGAACTAATTCAAAATGTCGCCAAATAGGGGTCGGTTTGTAAATATTTTGTAAATTATTTTAAAATGTTTTTTAAAATATATCATTTTGTAGAGCTGTAATTATTATTGATTTCTAATTCAAATTCTCTTATTTTATTGCTCATTTCTTTTGTAATATTTCTATCTCCTTTTAAATAAAGAGAAAGAAGTGATTGACTACAACCAATTTTATCCGCAAATTCTTTATTTTTTAAACCAGAACTTATAACAATATTCTGCAATTCATTTTTTGTTACAAGTTGAATATCTTTTAAAACTTTTATATTATTGATTTTAGATAAATATTGATCTTGTTTTTTTGTGATTAAATTAAGTTCGTTTTGTAGCCAGTCTGGAGCATAGAATCTAATCACAATTTCATAAGGATTGTTAGAATTAGAAGGAAGCGGCGCATTATTTTTACATTCCCATTTTCCTATATATCTTTTTTCCACCATATAATCTAACTCATTTTCAATATTACTTAAGGTTCTGTTTTTATGCTTAATATCAGAACTAATGTCAATATTGCACCATTCAAGCAGGTTTTTCATCGCAAGTTCAAAGAATCCGTTTTCTTTGTTAATTCTCCAAAAAACAGCAAGAAGTGGCGCTAAGTAAAGTGTTAGAGAATGGTCTTTTGAATGTTCTTTAACAACATCGCGAAGTAATTTAGAGTATTGAGGTGATTTTCCGTCATCTGTATCAAAAGATGATTTATACCAGTAATCTTCTGCCCTAATTTCAATAGATTCGTTTATAATTTCTTGATTTAATTCTTCTATTTTTATTCCAATAATAGAGAACAGTTTTCGAGCTTCAACACTTTTAGAATTATCACCAACCTTTGTAGCCGTAATAAATAAACTATTTAATAATTTAATAATTTCAATTGCATTTTTCTTTAATTCTGGTTTAAAACTACCATTAGATTTACGTTTGTAGCCAAGCCGTTCCAAATGTTCGTTTACATTCCAATAAAAAGTTCCGTTTCTTCCATATTCTTCAAGAGCAACTAAATATCCGAGAAAATGCTTAATTCCTTCAGAACCAAATGTTTTGTTAATATATAAAGCTAATTCTTTTTCAGCGAATTCAAGATTTTCACTAAAAAGCGAGTTATCAATTTGAGCAACAGCTTTAATTCGTGGATTGTCTGTAATAATAGCAGTTACAGTTTCATTTTCTATACTATCTCCGTTTGGTAGCATTTCTATTAAAGTATTGCGATTGAAAGTAGAATTTAAATAAAGATTTATTTTTTGTTTTTCATCTTCATTCAATTCTTCATTTTTCATAGTAATAAGTTTTTTTGGAATTCTATCTGCCCTGCCAGTAAAAAGAGGAAGTAAAGTTAGCATATAAATAGTAGATGGAATAGCAAAAGTAGTTTTTTGAGTTACTTGAAGTTGAGCAACAATTTTATATAAAATATCGTTTAGTTCAAATAAATCTTTGCATATTTTATCTAAGGAATCATTATTAATTTTGAATATGTATTCAGGAATAACAGAAAACGAATTGCTAATTATATTTGTAAATTTAGGAGAAGAAATAGTGTTTTTATCAACAATTATAGAGTAGTATTTAAGTAATTCCTTTATATTTGAGTGTTCATTGACAAAATTAATTATAGAAGAAATATTATACTGAAATGATTCAATTTGGAAGTAAAGCATAAAAAACTTTATTAATTCATCAATTAGTTTTCTGTGCAAATCATTTATTGGAATTAGATTATTGCTTAAATCAATATTTTGAATTTTGATTTGTTGCAATATATCTTCAATATTTTGATTATCATTTATAATTATTTCTTTTTTCATAAAAATCAAATAATATCTTTAACATTGTTTTTAATTAAATAATCCTGAATAGCTTCGGCAGTTAAAACAGAAAGGTCTTTTTTAGTTAAAATTTTCATATAAGATAACTTGTCCATTAAATCAGAAGGAAGATAAAGAGTGCATTTTTTAAATTCTTTATATTTAGCAGTTTGAGAGTTTATCTGTTTAGACGTCTCAGCGTTTAAGAGTTCAGACGTCAGAGGTGGTATCTGAATTGAAGAATTAGTGTTTAAATGTTTAGATGTTTGAGCGTCAAAATGGTTAGCTGTTATACTGCTTTGACGTTTAGCCGTCTTGACGTTTAAACTCTTAGATGTTTGTTTTTGGTTGATAATATTATTTTCAGTTTTATTTTCTTCTGTCTCTGTTGATTGCAAAAGATTGCTAAAACCTTTCATTAAATTTTCTTTTTTACTCATATCTTTATCTTTCTAATTTTATAATTTCATTAACTAAAGATAAATAATCTTCGGCACCATAGCTTTTTGGTGCATAGCTAAAAATATCTAATCCAGAAGCAACGGATTCTGCCACAGCGATATTTTCTCTTATTATAGTTTTTAAAAGAATGTTACCGTAAAGAGAGCGAATTTGCTCAACTACGCTGCGGTTTAGTATTTTTCTATTGTCGTAACGGGTTGCAATAATCCCACCTATTTCCAAATTTTGATTTAATGCTTTTACTTTATTTACTATATCAACAAATTTAGTTAATCCGTTTAGGGCAATAAACTCGGTTTGAACAGGAATAAATACTTTTTTTGAAGCGACCAGTCCATTTATTGTTAAAAGTCCCATTGAAGGTGGAGCATCAATAAGAATGAAATCGTAAGAACTATTTACCTGAACTAAAATGTTTTTAAGTTTATTTTCACGTCCACGTGTATTGGCAATTTCAATTTCTATGCTTGATAAATCAAGAGAAGAAGGAATAAGATTCAAATAGTCATTAATTTTGATAGTGCAATCAGAAATTTGACATTCATCGGACATAAGTTCGTATAAAGTATGTTTTTGTTTTTGGTAAATACCCAGCATAATAGTTAAGTTAGTCTGCGGGTCCAAATCAACAAGAAGAACTTTTTTCTTTATGTTTGAAAGTCCCGCAGCTATATTTAAAGTTGTAGTGGATTTTCCTGTTCCACCTTTATGATTTGCAAAGCAATATATTTTTGTCATTAGTTATTATGTAATAATTTAATTGGCTAAACGCTTAAACGTTTAAATGTATTTGCGTTTAGATGTTTAAATGTTTAATTTTCTAGTATTGTAAATTGTAAAAATAATTATCATAATTTGTAATTCTGAACGAAGTGAAGAATCTCACAACTCATTGCAACTATAGAAAATGAGATTCTTCACTTCGTTCAGAATGACAGGAAATTATTATCTAGTTTTCAATAAATTATAACACTATAATATTTAAACGTCTAAACATTTAAACGTTTAATTATCTAAACATTTATTTTTTTAATATCATTTGGATTAAAGTACTCTCTTAGGGCTTCTTCAGAAATGTACCATTTTCCACCAACTTTGCGGGCTTTCAAATTTCCTTTTGAAATATAAGAACGAAGAGTAACATCAGTAACTGACAATGTTTCACTAAGTTCTTTCAAAGAAAACAATTTTATATTTCCTAATGTAATCGGCATAATTTTTTTATAAAATATTTAAAATAATAGTTGTATAATTAATATTTATTTATTATATTTGTATCAAATATTGGATTGGGGTGTCCCCGGTCGGTAATTAAGTTCGCAATGCGAACTTTTTTACTTTTTATGGGAATGTTTTCAATCCAAGTAGTTTATCCCCTTTTTTGTATATTTTATTATAAAGAATATCAAAAGCAGGATTTGCCCTTTCTTTATCAATAATATAACGAGCAATTGGGTAAGCTAATAAGTCAGATAATTGTAATCCAATATTATTATCTTTTTTGTCAATAAATTCAACTTCAATTTTATGCTTTTTAATTCTATCTTTATCTATATAACCAGTTCCTCGTTGAAATAATTTATTTAAATAATCTTTTAAAATATTATCTTCCTTTTTTCCTCTTTTTTCAATGATAATTTTTAATTGAATGTCTTCTTGTAAATTATCATCTAAGTAGAAAATAGCTCGTTCAATAACAAAAGAAAGAGCTATTTGATATACGTTATCGGATAATTTACCATAATTTTTTATAAATTTGTTCTTTTCTATTATTGAAGCAATAATGTTATAGTTATTATTTTTTATTATATTGTTAATGCAATTATAAAAATCTGATTTGATTTGAAGATCTAAAAGTATTTGAAATTCTTTATCACATTTTCGTATATCTCTTGAGTGAAAAATGACTTTTTTATTACTCCATAATTTGTTTTTTAATTTTATAATTTCATCAGTTAATTTATTATATGAAAAGTTTGATATTAAGACTCCACATAATACAAAAATAGGGAAGTTATTGTCAATATTGATTAATCCATGGTCTCCACTTTCATCAATGAAAAGATAGAAAAAGTCATTATTATTTAACCCGATATTATTTTTTTCTATTAACATTTAATTATTTTTCCTTTATCTTTAGTATAGGAGCATCAAAAGAAAGCAATGCACTTTCATTTATAGCTCCATTGCGATTTTTCAATATATGGACTTCAAAATCAATATTTCTGTCGTTAATTGAGATTTCTTCTCCTTTGCAGTTTTTTAATTTCTTTTTTTTAGTTCCGTCTTTTGTGCTTTCTTCATCGGCTTTTTCTTTGTCTATTGCGGTTTTCCAGTTATAAAGACCGAGAACAACGTTAGCGTCTTCTTCCAGGTTTCCGGCTTCTTTTAAATTGTCAAGTTGTGGTTTGGCTTTTGCGTTTTCACGATTAAGCTGGCAGCCGACAATTAGCGGAATATCCAAGCGGGTAGCAGTTTCACGCAGCGATTCTGAAATACGGGCTATTTTCACACGTTCATTTTCGTATTTTCCACCAAATTTGATTCTTTGAGCATAGTCTATGAAAACAGCTCCTACATCGTATTTATAAGTTAAATTTTCCAATGAACCGGCAAGGGTTTCGACTTCTAAAGGAGTATCAATAAGCCACAAGCGATTTTCATTTACATATTCATCATATAAAGAAACGCTATGATTTATTTTATAAAAAGGATTTTTCAAACCGCTTTTATGGTGCTTTTCCTGTTGTTTCAAGCCGCCTTTTAAGTAATATTCAATTTGTTGTGTGTTTTTGTATTTGAGTGATTCATTTATAATAGTTTCGCTCATAAGATTAATGATTTTTATATAAAGGGCAGTTTTGCTTTCTTCATAAGAGAAAAAGAAAAAACTTTTCAAGGGATATAATTCTACTAAATTGGTCATTAAATTAAGTAAAAATGTAGTTTTGCAGTGGCTTGGACGACCTGCAACAAGAGTAATTGCACCGCCTGGAATACTTACGAACTGGTCAATACTTTCATAGCAGGTTTTAAGACCTTCCTGACGGTTTTGAATATCTGAAAGGGCTTTTTCTGTGTTATATGAAGTAACAATATTGCTAACGACAAGAGCTTTTGTTTTTGCAATTCCTTCAGAAAGGAAATTCGCTAAATCATCAAATTTGCCTTGGGAACTGAGTTTTAAAGCATCTTGTAATAACTTATTGTAGGTTTCTGCCTGCTTTTCCTTTGAACGCTTTTCGTGGAAAGAAAATAGTTTTGCATCTAACAAATTGCGTGGAAAATTAAGCTGTTTCTCAATGGCTTCTAAAATGTATTGTGATTTTTCAATTTCATCTGTTTTCAGTTTGCTTTCTAAATGTAAAAGCTCTTCAAGAGCATTTTCCCGTCCAATATCATTAGTTAAATCAAACTTGTTTAACACATTTTTCGTTTGCCATTTTACCCAGCTTTCTGCAGATACTATTCTTTTTTGTAAAGTTTCAACAGAATTGTGTTTTAAAAACTCGTCCGGGTCTTTGTGTGGTTCTGTATTTGCAACATAAACAGAAATATTTTTATTTTTAAGCAGTTCTAAAGCTCTTTCAGTTCCTTTTTTTCCAGCTTCATCGTTATCAAGACATAAAATAATATTTTCTGCTTTGCTAAATTTCAATGCGTGATTGATTTGATTTTGAGTAGGGGAGTCGCCACCACAGGCAACTACGCCTTTTATTCCTCGAGTTGTTAAAAGTAAGGCATCAATTATTCCTTCAACGATAATTATGGTAAATTCATTTTTTGCTTCGTAAAAATTGAAAAATTCAGCACCTCTTTCTAATCCTATGGGGTATAGATATTTTGGAGTTATTTCATTACTTATTGTTCTTGAAATGAAGCCATCTAAATAGCCGAATGAATTATATACAGGAATTAAAAGCGGGTGGGTATTGCGAAAAGAACTAAGAACCTCATCAACGAGTAAGGGTGAATGATTTTTTTCGAGTAAAACCTTTTTTAATTCATCAATTACTGGTAGGAAACCAAAATCCATTAAAAGGATTTCGTTTTCGCTATAGCCACGCTCAGTAAGATAATCACGGATTCGCTTTGAAGGACGCAGCCATAAACCACTTTTTGCTATTGAAAGTATATCTTTGAGTAAATTTTCTCTTGATTTTAGGGTTTGAATTTTTTCCTTTTCTTCAGGTGATAATTCAGGGAGCTGAGTATTTGTTAATTCTGCTAATTGTTTGATTGCTTCTTCATTTGTTATGGAATCTCGTTCTGCAGTATATTCAACAATACCTTGAACGTAACCACATTTATTTTTTCGATTGCAGTAAATATAATAACCATTTTGAGAAATATAAGCTGTATCCTGATTACAAGAGGGGCATTTTAAGTAGATATAGCGTCCGCGTTCCTTTGGATTGAGTTCGGGCAATGCATCGGCTCTATTTAGTTTTTCGAGTATAGTATGAAGAAAAGTTCTTATATTTTTCATTTATTCATATATATTTATTTATTATTTTACAAATATAATATGTTCTTTTTGTTTATGCAAGTAGTTTTTATGTTTGTGATATGTTTATTATATAAATTTTATTGGATTATGTATAAAAAGCCCCAATATGATATAATCAAAACTGGGGCTATGAACATATATATTACTAATTTCAGAATTATCATATTGTTTAAATATTTGCGATTAAGAATTTATTTTCAATATTTCATAATTTTTTAAAAATATTTCTTTTGCTATCAAGAATCAAATTATTAATATTTTTCAATCAAACGCTTAACCATTTAACCATCTAAACATTTAAACGTATAAATATTTAATGACCTCGTCTCTTTTGTGGCCCTATAGGAACATTACGTAATACACAAGGGTCATAATTATTTCTATGTTTATAATAATCAGGAATTTTATTATAATAATCTTCCAGCCACTTCTCATCTAATAAATCTTTTAAATCTAATTCACATAGTTCAGCCAGAACTTTAATAAAGCGTTTCGGGACTAATGCAGTTGAATTTTCAATATCCCAAATAACAAAATCAGTTTTATAACCCATCTTTTCTGAAATTTTTCGCTGAGTTATTCTGTTGTAACGTCTAATTGCAGAATATTCTTTTCCAAACATATTATTACCACAAAATAATTGAAACATATATAAATTAATTTCATTAATTAATAACGAATTAAAGTAATATAAATTATATTGAATTATATTGCATTAAATATAAACCTATTGCAACTAATAGCAACTAATATTTTTGAAGTTATTGCAGAGATTTTTCAAAAACAATTCTTTTTTGATATTGTTGTGTAGGATTATTTGTCAAAGCAATACAAAAGTATATATTTGAGAAAAATCTTAAATATTTTAGGAGCATTTTTACTTTTTTAATATGTAACATTCCTGCAAATATTTATGATTATTTATAAATGATGATATGAACAGTTGATTCAATAATTATTTTATATTATGCTGAATTAATCACTAAATTATTAATACTCTGCCATCTGTTTTTTTGTAATAATATATTTATAATCGACATTGAATTGATTGCGATTTCGTTTCATAATTCCTTTTTCTTTATTTGCAATTTAACAATTATCAACCTTATTCAACTGTCCTATTTTATGCGATTACTGCATATAACTCGGTCTTGCTTGAAGAAATATATAATTATTAGATATATAATATTTTTGAAAAATTTGGAAGCAAGTGTAATTATAATTAAAAATATATAAATCCTCACTAAAAACTATATTATTTTATAATTATTTGTAATTTTAGACAATAAAAATGAAGTCCAAGAAATTAAAAAACTTAACATTGCTAATACCTGAAGGGGAAAATTTCTATAAATTTTTCCAAAAATCAAATAACTACCTTTTTAGAGAGGGCTCAATAATACTTTATCAATAATCTAATATTTTCATCTAACTATATTTAACTAAATCATCTTTATATATAAGAATAGGAAATAAAAATATTGGTGAAATAGAAATATTTTAAAAGAGCTAGTTGGAATTTGCGCAGATGATATGAATAGCTATTACTAAAGGAATAATAGCTATTCAAGAGAATTATTTAATAAACGAGTTATACTATCTTTCTTTAAATAACTAAAACAAGAATTATTAGTAGAAATGTTAAATATAAAGGAGAAATAAATGAAAAAGTATCTGACATTCTTCATCACCTTACTTCTTCTTTTCTCTTGTAAAGAGGATTGTAAGCGAATCAATTACATTGTAAAAATTGATATATCAGAAAGCATAAGTTCAGAAGCCATAGAAAAATCATTTTTATCTATTGCAGAATTTTGTAGAAAGATGCCACCTGGTAGTTCTTTAAAAGTAAATATAATGGATCCTGTAAATAATCAAGACTATTTTTCTATTGAAAGAAAACAAAAATCTACATGGTCAGAAGATGCTAATTACTATAGTAAATGCGATAGTGTTGTAAATAAGTTAAAAGAAAATATTTTGGTTTTAAGAGGCAGTTATTCAAAAAAGACTCAATTTATAGAGACAGTACATCAAGAATTAACTCTAGTTCAAAATAGCAATGTTGATTCAATTTGTTTAATTATTTATTCAGATGCGCTAGAAGTTTCAAATCTTGCAGATTTTGAAAAAGGTCCGATATGTTTATCTCCTTTTGAAAATTATGTATTGGATTTGTCTGGGTCTGCAGTTAGTATTTCAGTGCTAGGTTTTCTAGGAGGAAATAATAGTAATGCGTTTTCTGATAGGTGTTTAAGGACTAAAGAAACATTAGAAGAGTATTTTAAGAAATGCAAATTTGCTTATTTTAATATTAGTAACAATTTCTGTATTTAAATTTTGGAGAACATTATATGAAAAAACCAACAGTTTTTACGTTCATCGCTGCGATTCTAGTAACAGTGGCGATAGGTGCATTTGCTTATATTAGGGGATTACACGAATTAGGGGGCAATTATTCGCAAACTATGGGTGTAGTGATGACAATAGTAGCTATAATTATTTTAATGATTGCAACATGGTTAAAAATAATGGAACAAGCAAAAGTAAATTTTTTACGTAGATGGGAGCCACTAATCCTTAGAATACAGTACAATAGGAAAGAAAGAGACGAGAAACTACGAATTTTGAAACAAACTATTTAATATTTATTTGAAAGGTAAGATGTATGAACAACACAAGTTTAACATTAGGAAAAGATGATTTAAAAACGTTTAATTTTGAAAATATTATGAAATTAGATGATAAATTATCACATTCGGATTCCTTGAACAAAGAATTGGTGGAAGATATTAGTGATACCCCAAAACATAAAGGTCGTGGTAGGTTGATAGAAGAAATTAACATTAAAACTAGAGAAACGAATGGCTTATTATTGCGATTCTCTCAAAAGGCGTTATTAGCTACTATTGCTCCCTCAGATTATTTAACTGAAAAGCAGCTGGAAGCAGCTGATATGCATGATAGATCCGGTAATGGAGGTTCTCCCAATGAGCTCTTTGATATTGCGAAATCAACTTATGTGAAATACAAGAAGTCAAAAATTTGGTATTGGTTAGGAATTATTTTTGTAAGCGGAATAGAAGCTATGCTTTCAGGTGCCGGACTCAATTACATAGCAGGAAATTTCATTCCTGAGTGGCTTTGTTATACGGTTCCTGGTGTTTTGACTATTATTGGCTCAATAATTATTGCTCCAGCGATGGCATATCTAATGTATGAAAGACATAAAGAACCACCATCCTGTGATTCCAATCCTGATTTTGGAACTTTAACTACTAAGATAGGTTAATGATGATTTTTAGTACTTCTACAGTTTTACTTATCTGAAGAGTACCAGAATTCTTTAAGTCCTTTAACGAGTTTTGGCATTTTTCAGAATGATTCTTGGGAATTTTAATTAATACTTTTTATGTAGTATTAAAATTATAGGAGTATTTTATGTTAAAATATTTATGTATTATTTTGCTTTTTATTGTTCATATTTGCTATAGCAACTATTATGATGATAATATCAATTGGTCAAATTGTGAGTATGTGAAATCTCTTTCTGTATCGCCTTTTTATGTGGAAGGTCTTCCAGATATTATAAAATCAACTTCTATACAATTAGAGTCTTTGAAGATTATCGTTGGCAGTTTTTCATTTAATCTTTGTATTGCACCCAGTCGTGAAAATTATTATCAAATATTGATTAAAGCTGTAAGTATGGGATTAAATGAAAATATTCAAGAAACAAGTAATTTTATTAACGATATTATTTCAATTACAGATAAAATCCCAGAAGTATTGAAAAATTCATCTATTAATGACGTAGAGAAATGGTTAAGGTCACAGCAGATGAAAGCAGTTAGAAATGGAAATGGTGAAGAAGCTAAGCTATATTATTCGCTTTACAAGAAAGCTTCTATTGCTAAAAAATATAATTTTCAAATTAGCAAAATAATAGAAAGCAGTCAAACTATCAAGGAAAGTCTCATGTTATTAGCTACTTGCTCTTCACCAATTCAGTACTATGACGGAGTAGATAATGCATTAGAATCAATTTTAATTTTTGGTAAAGATGGAATTGATTCAGAATTAAGGATTGCAATTAAAGATGTTATCTCTCTCATTAGAAAAGAAAAATCGAATTTTTTAGTTAATTTGAATAATAATAAATCTCAAATGCTTAATATTGCTATTGATTTGGGGAAACAAATATTTAATGATAACTCAGATAAAATAAAATCATTAGCAGTTAAGTATCTTGGTTTCAATAATTACTTATTTATCAGCGAATTGATTTTCTTTCGTCAGATGATGTTTAATGCAGTCGACCCAATGCTAAATTTATCAAAGATGTCAGAATCATTAGGCAGTTTTTATAATATTGCTTGTATGGATAGAGCATTTCATAACGCAGCTTTTCAAATAGAGAAAAATAACGAAAACTATGTAGAAGCTATAAAGTTATTATTTCTAGTTGAGAGTTTAAATCTTAAGTATGCAGCAGCGTTTTTTAACGAGTGCTCTAAGTTTGGTAACTATAGTGAATATATAAATATTTGTTTAGATAATAGTGAATTGGCATTAGAAGCATTTAAAAAAATATCATTGTGTAATGAAAATAACTAGTCCAATATTTTGTCATCTAACTTCATCTAACTAATATTTTATTTATATTTGTAAGTGTGAATATGGATTTGAATAATTTGTATGGAACTGATTATTAAAAATATTGAATTTGCTTATAAAAATGAATCTAAAATTCTTAATGGCATTTCTTTGTCGAATGAGAACAATCAACTTATGTCAATTGTCGGCGTATCAGGCTGCGGTAAATCAACACTTTTAAAAATTATTGCTGGTTTATTACCTAATAAAAAAGAGAACTATTTCGCTGGCAAAATATTGATTGATAAACAAAATGCTGAAGAGTTTAGAAAAACTGGCAAATTATCTTTTATGTTTCAGGAACCAACATTAATGCCAAATCTAACCGTCAAGGAAAACATACAGCTTCCTCTACGAATACAAAAAAAACAATATAATGGAAAGATTGATAGGTTGCTCGAAATGGTTGGCCTTAGCGAATATTCAAATTATTTACCTAAAGAACTTTCTGGAGGAATGAAAACAAGAGTAGCTTTGGCAAGAAGTTTTATTTCCGAACCCCAATTACTTCTTCTTGATGAACCCTTTACTGCTTTAGACATAGGTTGGAGGAAAGATCTCTATACACAACTTCATTCTTTGAGAAACGAATATAATACAATGGTAATAATGGTTTCTCACGATATCCAAGAAGCTGTTAGCGAATCTGATTTAATTTTTGTTCTCGGTAAAAATGGAATTGAGATTAATACAATTAAGGATTTTGAAAATAAAGTTGAAGTTGAATCAAAATTGAGAAACATGATTTTAACAAATTTCACACAATCAGTTTAAAAATTATTGAAATGAAGTTAGAAATAAAAGAAAATAGAAATAAATTATTTTATTTGATAATGGCTGCTATTCTTGTCATTATTTGGGAGTTTTTTAGCTCTAATAATACTGTCAGATTGTTGATATCCTCGCCTTCGCATATAATTGAGTATTTTTCTTTAAACCATGAATCTCTTTTTTTTGCCACAGGAATTACATTTTTTGAAGCAATAACAGGACTTTTTATTGCTACAGCATTTAGCTTTACAGTAATGATATTTTGTTTTTATAAACCTGTTTTTATGGAATTTATACTACCTATCATGATAACATCGCAGGTAATACCTCTAATAGTTTTGGCTCCTTTTTTTATTATTCTTCTGGGAATTGGAGTTACTTCAAAAATTGCTATGGCGGCTATTATGTGTTTTTTTCCTACTTTTATTAACTTTGCTGCAGGATATAAATCTATAAATCAAAATATTCATGATTTAATGAGCTTATACAATGCGAATAAATATTATTTAATTTTTAATGTTTATTTCCCTTTATCAATGCCAAATATAATGGCTGGACTAAAAATTAGTGCAACATTGTCTGTAATTGGTGCAATTGTTGCTGAGTTTAATGGTGCAGATTTAGGGCTAGGAAAAAACCTTTTTTTGAGTGCAAAGAGATTAGAACCTGACTTGATGATGACTTCTTTGATCCTTGCTTCTTTCTTAGGTGGATTAATGTTTATTATAATATATTTAATTGAAAGAAAATTTGTTAAATGGTTATAAAGGAATTCTTATGAAAAAGTATTTTATATTTATTTACTCGCTGCTTTTTGTTGTTTTTCTTTTTTCTTGCAATAAAGAAAAAAAAGTTGATTATAATGAGTTAACAAAAGTAACTCTTAGGCAAGAGTGGTTTCCCTATTGTGGTTATGCGGGTGAAATATACGCTAGTTATGAAACTGCAAAAAAATATGGTTTAAATTTGATTGTAGAACAAGGTGCTGACAATATTGACCCCATAAAATTAGTACTTGGGGGGTCTAATGATTTTGGAGTAGCTAGTGCGGATAGAATTATTACTGCTAATGAAGCAGGTGCAAAATTAGTAGTAATCGGTGTAGTTAACTATCAATCACCAACTGTTTATATTAGTAAAAAAAATAAAAATATTAAAGATCCAAATGATTGGATTGGTAAAAAAATTGGTATACTAACTGGTACTAATACAGAGTACATTTACTATGCAATTCTTAAAAAACTTAATATTTCTGCAAATAAATTAAAAAGTATTGAGATCCCTTTTGATCTAGGGACATTTGTTGCTGATCAATATGATGTCAGACCGGCATTTATTTATGATGAACCTACCTCATTAGATTTGGAAGGAATTAGCTATGATATAGTCGAACCAAAAAATTATGGTATAAATTTCTTAGGTACAGTTTACTTTACTACTCAAAAGCTGATAAATGATAAACCTGATTTAGTTCAAAAATTTATCAATTCAATTGCTGATGGATGGAGTGATGCTCTAAAGAATCCAGATAAGGCAATTCAATACTTAAAAGAATATGATTCTAATATTGATTTTAATCGAGAAGTTATAGCTCTTAAAAAAGCAATACCATACTTTATAGGTGAAAATGGGAAGATACTTTACGCTAGTAAAAATTTATGGATAGAAACATTTGAAAACTTAAAAGCAATAGGAAAAGTGAAATCATTTGACTATGAACAGAGCATAAATAATTCCTTTATTAATAATTATTTTAAACAAAAAAAGAAAAAAAATGAAAATTTATCAATTAAAGGATCAGAATGATAAAAATATGTTTCGTATGTATAATAAGAATAATTGGGAAAAAAATTCAAAATTTTGGATTGATCAGTATTATATCCATTTGGGTTTAAGAGAGAAATTATTCTCCTATTTAAAAGATTTCATTCTGAATTATCAAAATAAATTTAATCATGCACCAAAAATTTTAGATATTGGTTGCGGTTCAGGATGGCTTGTTGACGATTTACTTAGAACTCAATTAAATTTTAATTACACAGGGTTGGATTATATTTCTAATTTTACTGACTTTCTCACAAATAAATACCATGATTATTATCAAAGTATTAATTTTGTCAACCTTGATATTGAAGTGATTCCTGAAACGTTTTCTGAGTCATATGATTTAATAATTTCTAACTTTACATTGCATGAAATAGTTTTTCCTGAGGTAGCTTTTAAAAATATTTATAAACTTATGAATAAAGAGGCACATCTACTAATTATAAGTTTAGATGCTACAATAGAAGTAATTAGGGTTTTAGATGCTGAATCAGAAATATTAGAAAATTTATTAAAAGTTTTCCGTTCAGATATGCCAACAGTAATATCTAAGCCTATAATATTTAATAAGAATATATCTATCGTTGACTATCAAAGAATATTATATACTTATTCAGATTTTGTTGATTATGCATTAAGAGAACATTTAACTCTTCAAAAATCAGGATATGTAAATGATTATGATAGAATTAGAAATAACCCTGTATATTTATTTATTGAATTCATAAAGGAATAATAATGGAAAAGGAAATGAATTACTTATCTCTTGGAATCCTTGGTTCAAGTTGTACTGATAAGGAATTGACTTACGAAGATGATATCAAATCTGTTTTAAATAACGTACCGGCAATAAATTATCTTAAAATTGTTACAGGGGGTTACAGAGGAGTTGCTGAGTTATTTATTAAAACTGCCAGAGATTTAATAAGTACTAATGGAAAATATAAAAAAGTAATAGCATATGGTATTTTATATGATGGTTATCGAAATGATCCAGTTTATAATAGCTTAATAAATTCACCAAATGAATTTAATGATTTTGTCATTACAACAAACACAATTGGAGAAAGAGCCCAAATTATTATTGAGATGAGTGATTATATTGTCGCATTTCCAGGTAATACTGGTACTTTACACGAGATATTACAAACAATAGAACATATAAAATATGGTTTGGATTACAATAATAAGGAAAATTTTAAACGATTATATATTCATTCATACTGGAAAAATACGTTATTGCGTATTGTAAGTAATGATTTATTTGGATACCTTAATTTTTTTGATAGTAATTGTAGTAATATTATCAAATTCTTTCCTAAAAGTTATATTCATAATAATAAAAGTTTACTCACAGCCCCCCAAAGAAATAATGAAAATGATTTTTTTTATGTTGATTTCCTAAATCAAATAAACATTCTTTTTAAAAGCCAATATTATGTTGATTATAAAGATATTAGTTACTTAGAAGGTATAGATATTGCTATTCGTATTTCAAAAGATGGGATTATAGATAATGTTGGATTATTTGTAGAAACATACGGTACTGATGAATATATAAATCTTTTAAAGAAATATTTCAAAACATATAAATCTATATTAGTTTCAGATGATTTAAGTTTAATAAGGGATAAAACAAGATTTAAAAATTATTTATTGAATAATCCCGAGACAGTAAAATCTAATGTAACATATAGAAAAGAATGTAATTATAATTTTATAGGAAAAAATCAATCCTCAATTGATATATGGATAAGTTTTTTAAGCGATGAAAAAGTTGGTAAGACTGCAATAAAGTACGAAATTGATTTTGAGGTTTTTGATTATAAGATAGAAATTGTTTCGTTTTTGCTTTTAGCAATTGAACTACCTAATATTTTTATTGATAAATTAATCAATAAGTTAGATATTCTTTTATTTCAAGAGAGCACTCAACACTTGTTGAATTTGCTTATACAAGATATTAATAGAAATGCAAAAAAATCCGCTATAGCTGCTGTCATTTCTCGTAATATGAGCCATAATATTGGTAGTCATACACTATCAAAACTCAATTCTAAACAGCTTATTGAAAATATAGAACCCCAATTTAAAGGAACTAAGGACATATACGATGAATATAGAAAAAAGTATTTAGACTACTTTAAAGTAAATGGAGAATACCCAGTAAATGAAAAAGATGAAGAGTTTTCCACTGAAGGTAAAATTGCTTCTTTTAACTCCTATTTGCAAAGCAGGATGGACTTTGTCGCTGATTTGGTAACATCAACCCCTTCTCTTGAAAATTCGATTTTATTTGAAGATGTATTGAAAAAATTTGAAAAGAATGTGCTTTTAAATAATACGATAAGCGGCGTAAATGATTTAATAGTAAATTTAAAATATGATGAAGAATGTAAAAAGAAGTTGGTATCCTTCCCGAATGACCAGCTTGGCTGCCAGGCATTTTATATTATATTAGAAAATATAATTCGCAACTGTGCTAAGCACGGCAGCTATAAGAAAAATTCCAACAAAAATAATAATTTAAGGGAATGTCAAATAACCATAGAAATTGAAGATTATGCTGCTGATAAGCAATACTATGAAGTTAAGATTTATGATAACGATGATGATGGTAGAGAAAATATTAAATTATCAGATATTGTTGACCAAAGGAATAAAGCAATAAACAAACCAATACTTGATGAAACAGGTAGTTTAAGGCATGGCGATTGGGGAACCCTTGAGATGAAGATAGCAGCTGCTTATCTTAGGAAAATCGAATCATACAAGATTGATGAGAAACAATATAATGCAAATGAAAATAATAAAGAATACTTATTAGAAGCAATTACAAAAATAGAGAATAAAAAAACTAAAGGTTTCGGTTATAAGTTCTTGTTAATGAAACCAAAAGAAATACTTATTGTTGATTTTCGAGATAATAATGTTTTGTCATCTTTCAAAGAACAATTAAATCAGTTTAAGAATCAGGGAATTTGGATTAAAAAGGGCATTGACCTTTTTCCTAACGGAAAATACTGTGGAGAAGTATTTAACCACGATTTTTTAATTGTAATTCCAAAAGATATTAAAGACATTGCGAAACTTAGAGATGAAGCAATAAAGAATTTTCTTCCAATGAGAGTATTAATTGTAGCAGATGAGGGTTGCAACATCAAACGCAAATTTTATGGAAAATGTAGTATTATAGAATTAACAAAGAAGTTAGAAGAAGAAAAAACAACTGAAAAACCTTTATTAGAATATGCTTGGGTTTGTTGGAGTAAGCATTTAAATGAATTTTATGAAAAAGGAATCAAAATTAAGAATGACAAAGTTATATCTAATCAAATTGTATTAAAAGCCGAATATACTAACCATTCTTGGGTAGATGATATTAATTATGATTTTTACGAATCTTGTTCTTCGCGTTCTAAAATGATTAATGATGATAATAATAATAATGGAATTGTTAATGAAGCATTAAATTGCAGTTTTTATAGAAAAAGAATTCCTTTATGCGAAAGCATTTACTCTAAAGTTGCAATTCTTGATGAAAGAATTCAAAGCAATGCTTATAACTTGAAATATAAACCAGTAAATACAAATAAAGAGATTCCTTTTTATGAAGTTTTTAAAAGAATGAGAATTCATATACCTGATATAAAAAAAGATTTAAATTTATCACAACAAAGCTTTAATAAAATCTTTAAAGATGATGTTGTTAAATGGATAAATAACTTAGATAATTCAGAAAAACTTGATTTTTTAGTTATGCATTTGGGTCTAATAGAGAAACTGCTTGATGACCCGAATAATAAAGATTCATCAGAGATTAAAAAATATATTGATAAATTAAGAGTTCAAAATACAGATTTAAAAATAATAATTGTATCGGGTAGGGGTGAACCACACAACTTGCCTGACAATGAATTATTTATGAATTATTCTATGATTCCAATATATTTGTTTGAGTATAGAAGTAAATATCATTTCAATAAATTATTATTTTCAGGGAGAAGAAAATATGAAAAATAAAGAAAAAAAAATAGTTGTGTTCATCTACCCTGATAATTTAAAAAACAATATATTAGTACCAAATAAATTTGGAGAAATTAATGATGAAAATAGGAATTTATTAAATCGTTTTCTTTGTGATGAAATTAAACTCTACCAAAGTAATGGGATGGGGGGTATTGTTCCAATAATTAACAACCAAAATCCTAGATACAATCACGATTATTTGCCTGAAAATTTGCTAGTTCTTTGGGACCAAACAGTTTTTATGAATGGTTTACCTATTGATATTCAAAATTTCCTTTATAATGCAACTGAAGTATTCTTTCTCAGGCATACAACTAATGAGCAAGAGCAAAAAGAAGTTATTAAAAAAATAGGAGAATTTTGCAATGATAACAATAAAATAGCACATGACCCCGAAATTGAAGAGGAAGATATATCCAAAGCATTTTATCCAAAATTTTGTGATATATTAATTAATTTGGATGATAAAAAGAAAGCTAAAGATTGTTTTGAAGAGTTGTTAAAAGAATTTAAAAAAAGGGAAGAAAAAGAATCTTACAATGAAATACTTAATATATTACATCTTTGTTTAACACCTGACGGATTAAAAGAAGCAATCAATATTAAACTAACAAATAAAATAAATGAAAATGAAATAAATACTGCGTTAAAGTCTTTCAATAATGAAGTTAAAAATATAAATAATTGCTTTGATGAGAAATATATTTTAAGTCTTGAGAAACTCCGTAATTCTCTTTTTAAAAATATCAACTAACTCCGTATAACGCTTTTTTTATATTAATGTAAAGATAATGTTTAATTTTTTTGAGAAAACAATGAGAAATATTGAAGAAAAATTAGAATTGATTAAGCGAGGAACAGAACTAATTATTGAAGAGTCAGATTTAATAACAAAGTTGAAATTGGCTGAAGATGAAAATAAACAGTTGATTGTAAAACTTGGAGCTGACCCCACAGCTCCAGATTTACATTTAGGTCATACAGTAGTTTTTAGAAAATTAGCCCACTTTCAGCAAATTGGACATCAAGCAGTTTTTTTAATAGGAGATTTTACTGGAAGAATAGGAGACCCAACGGGAAGAGATAAAACTCGTCCTCCTTTAAGTGAAGAACAAGTTTTAGGAAATGCTAGAACTTATTTGGAGCAAATAGGTAAAATCTTAGACATTAAATTACTTAATGTCGTTTACAATAGCCATTGGCTCAGAAGTTTATGTTTCGAAGATATTATAAAAATGTCTGCTTCAACGACTATGGCAAAACTACTTGAACACAATACATTTCGTGAGAGATTCCAACAAGCTGACTCGATTAGGTTTAATGAAATGTTATATCCTTTTATGCAAGGTTATGATTCTGTTGCTTTAAAAGCTGATATTGAACTCGGTGGAACAGATCAAACTTTCAATTTAACTTTTGGGAGAGATTTACAACGTTATTATGGACAAGCACCCCAAGTATGTATAACAATGCCAATTTTACCTGGAACAGATGGAATTAACAAAATGTCAAAATCATTAGGTAATTATATCGGTATTGATGAACCACCTTATATTATGTTTGAAAAAGTTATGCGTATGGTTGATAGCAATATTATAACTTACTACACATTATTAACCGACAAAGATATTTCAGAAATAAATAATATTGAGAAGATATTGAATATTTCACCAGAAACAGAATATATTTTAGAAATAAAAAAGGAATTAGCTTATACAATAGTTAAAACATATCATAGCGAAAATGAAGCAACTATTGCTAAAGAAAACTATGGAAAAGAAATGAAACAAGTAACTTCTGAATATGTTGTTCCTTCTGATGAATTAAATAATGGAAAAGTTCCAATATTAAAATTAATGACTTTATCTGGTGGAGCTTCATCAAAAAAATCTGCTCAAAGATTAATTCAACAAGGTGGGGTATATATCAATAATGTAAGAATATCTGATACTGAGTTAGAAGTTGAAATTAAAAAAGAAGTAATTTTAAAAATTGGGAAAACATTTTATACAAAAATAAAAGAGTAAAGACATGAATATTGGCATCGTCTTTGATAATTTTTCTTATTGTAAAACATTACAAAATGAATTAATACAATTTGGAGAATATAAACTTTTACCCTTACCAATGAATTTTGAAAAATCTGACTCACTCTTAACAAAAGAAAATAACAAATTAAAATATAAAGATAACGAAGTTGATAAAATAATCGTTTATTTGCACTATAACGAAAGTAAGAGAATTGATAATCTTGGGTTCGAGTGGTTAAATAAGTTAAGAATCAGAGGTTTTTTCACTGGTGTTGTCTTATTGTCATGGTGCTCATTAGATTATATTCGCTATGAAAGTTCGAAACTTAATATATTTTTGTTCAACGAACTCACTACACAAAATACATATAGCTCAGAACATATCCAGTTACCTACTACGATTGACAATTTAGTAATTTCATTAAATAATTTAAAAGACATTGAAAAAACATTATACAAAAGAAGTTATGGTGAAAGTTTAAAACAATTTATTAATTTTAGTTATTTTCACAATAAAAATTTTAATAATATTAAAAAAAAGATTAATACTCTCTGCGAAATTGATTTAATAAAGAATTCTGATATTTATCAAAGTTTAAATTATATACAATCTACAATAAATAATTATAGTAATACTGAGCAAATATTAGCAATTATCAACAAAAAAATAGAGGATAAATACAATGTTTAGAGATATTAAATCTGCCTTTCTAGGGCAAAATGCAGAAAATCTAGATTATTTGGAAAGTATGATTGTTGAAGCATTAAGAGATCATGCTTACTGGCGAAGAAACTTTCACCCTGAAGACAAAATATTAATAAGTGAATTCGATAAAATTAGCAAAGAGTTTATTGAATCAAAAGCTCTTTTACACCAAAGTTTATTTGAAATTCTTGCTAAATTAAAAAATGGAGTTCCATTTTTCTCTAACAGATACTTAGGACATATGAATAGCGACTTGCTAATACCAGCTATAGTAGGTTATTTTGCATCTATGCTTTATAACCAAAACAATGTTGTTGCTGAATCTTCGCCTGTGACTGTTGAAAAAGAACTTCAATTTATATCAAATATATCAAAAATGATAAAAGGTGGAATTGAAAACTATAATGTGATTGATGATTTTGACAATTCAAATCCAAGTGAGATTAATCAAAATGAGAATAGTTTTAAAGTGATGTATAAAGCTTTTCTAGAAAATGTTAAAGAAAGAAAAAATACTTCTTGGGGACATCTGGCTAGTTGCGGTACCAGTGCTAATATGGAAGCATTATGGACCATAAGAAATGTTAAATTCTTCCCATTATCTTTAAAACTGTATTACTCAATATTGAATGATACAACCCAAGATAAATTTTCTGAAAGAGAATACCTTAAAAAAGTGTTAAATGAGATAAATAAAGAAGAAAATAATCTTAAAAATTCAATTGAGTTCATTTTAAAGCAATCTGAATATGGAAATCTTTTAAACATGTCTCCTTATGAACTTTTATCACTAAGACCAGATATTTGTCTATCAATTTGGGATAAAGTTAAAGATAAATTTAATGAATTAGTGCAAAATGATGAGATAAGTCTTAAAAAAATAAAAAGCACCTTACCTACTTTACAAAATTTAGGAATTTTTAGCTTTATCTCCTTATGTAACAAATATGACTTAAATTTTAATTCACCAGTAATGTTAGTTACAAAAGCAGCCCATTATTGTTGGAAAAAATCTTTTGAAGTAATCGGGCTAGGAAATGGCTCAAATAACTTTATACAAATTGATGTTGATAATGAATTTAGAATATCAATTAAAGATTTAAAGGAAAAACTAAATAAGCTACATAATGATGAAATTCCAGTTCTTTCATTAGTTTCTGTTACAGGTACAACTGAAGAAGGCAGTATTGACTCTCTTGATGAAATTATAAAAATGAAAAATATTCTTAAAAGCAATAATTTATCTTATTGGATTCATAGCGATGCTGCTTATGGGGGATATTTTAGGGCAATTTCAAAAGAACAATGGATTGATATATATAAATATAATTCAGAAATTTTAACTGATGAAGAAAACAAGAAACGAGATTATATTTATAAAAATTTAGAAGCTCTAAAATCTGTTGATTCGCTTGTTATTGACCCACACAAACAAGGTTATATTCCTTATCCAGCTGCTATTGTTATGTATAAAGATTCAAGAATTAGAGACCATATACAATATAAAGCACCATATCTTCGAGATAACGATGATATCTATAAAACTCTACTTGGTCAGTGGACTCTTGAAGGATCACGCCCAGGTGCAACTGCCATAAGTTGTTATTTATCTCAAAAATGTTTTCCTTTAAACTCAGAAGGTTATGGCATGCTATTGACAGAATGTCTTAAAGGCACAAAAAAAATAATTAAAACTTTTGACGATTTTAACAGACGAGAAAGAGACTTTAAAATAGAAAAATTATTCAGCCCTGATTTGAATATTGTTTGTTACGTAGTTACTTCGCAAATAAAAATATTAAATCGCTATATGTTAAATTTGCTCAATAAAAAAATATTTGATACTTTAACAGTTAAAGGCGACACTCATTCAAATTACTATCCTTATATTATTTCGCAAACAGAATATAATTATAACGATTATAAAGAAATAATTGAAGACTTTTTAACAAAAAAAGTTTTTTCCAATACCCAAGAAATAAATTACGAACCTAATAATGAGAACTTTGAACTATTTGTTCTTAGAACTGTAGTAATGAATCCTCTTTCTTCGGATACTAGTGTTAGATATGAAGGTTTTACTAATGAATTGAAAAAAATAGCTGAAGATTCATTAACTGAAGTATATTTAAATGAATTTAAACGTGTTATTAGAAGAAAATGCAAAATAATGATTATTGAGGATGACGAAAGCACTATTTCTAAATTTAAAGAATATGAATTATATACTAAATATGGAGCATTAATGGAAATAATTGCAGTTAAATCAAAAGACGAAGCTAAAGAAAAAATTAAAAGTGATATTTATGATTCATTTATTATAGATTTAAACTTAGAAAAAGTAGGTGATCAATGGGGAGGATATGATTTTATTAATGAAGAATTGCCTGTAAACTTCTCTGTTTTTTCAAATAATCTTAATGCTAATCAACCGCTTAAAAGAAATATACAAAATAATTACAAAGAAAAACGTGGAATAGTTTTAGGTGATGAATATTTTATACAAAAACCTGATGTTAATATTGATCGAAAACAAGAAGAAAATTTTTATACTGATTTACTAAACTCTTTAATTTTAAGATTACTAACAAAAAACTGAACATTGCTATGAAAATGAATAATATACTATTGATTTGGAATAATGATAAATATTCTAAAGAATTCAAGAATCATTATATAACTGTAACAGATCCTCAACAATTATCTGATAGTATTAATAATAATGAATTCTCCCATATTATCGTTCTATGCGAACTTACCTGGAAAAAGAATGACGAGACTAATTATAACTATTCTGACTTATATGGAATAAAGTTAGTAAAAGATGAGCTGAGGTTATTAAAGCACGAACTTAAGCAACCTGTTTTATTTGTTTCAATGCTATCACGAGATCATATATTGAGTGATACATCTAATGAAATACTAAAAGCTGTAGGACATAGCTTTCTCCGATTACCTTTCAAAGAAGATGATTTAAGTAAAATACTGCAAAATTTAAATGAATTAACAAAATTACAATTTTTAGATGTGTCATTAAATTTCTGCACTCCAAATGGTTTGATTGGCGAGATAGAGCATAGATATTCAGGGAAAATATCGACTATTATAGCAAAAATTGATGAGAAAACTAAAGTTAATACTCTTAATGAAAGAAAAAAAGAGTTAAATGAATTACTTGATTTATACATTAAAGACATTAAATCTATATATACTGAACCATTACCTAATATTTTATCTGATTTAGTCAATGAATTTAGCGGCTATATAAACAATAATAAATTTGAGAATTTAACGGCTATACTAAAATCAATCCGTGAAAAGTTGAAACTGCCAGAAAAAGACAAAGATACAGCAAAAGGTAAAAAAGAAGAAAATTGGAAAATTCTTATTCTTGAGGACGAACCCAAAAGACAAGCTACAGTAGATTTAATTAACGCATTAAAAGAACGAGATTTTTCTGATGATAGCATAATTATTGCAGAAACATACGAAGAAGCAAAAATTGCAATAGATAACGATAAATTTAATTTTATTACAGTTATTTTGGCTGATTACAGATTAGAAGAAGAATGGAATGGAACTGAAGAAAAACCTACTAAGCGACAGCAATCAAAACAGGGATACGATTTTATCAATGATGTTTCGCAACTTAGTAGATTTAATGCTCTTTTTGTACTTAGTGGATTAAGTAGAAGTTTTTTGCTTCAAAGTTTTGCCGGATATCCAAGAAAACCTTTCATATTCTCTAAAACTGATTTAGAGCAGTCCAAAAATGCAGTAAATATGCTTGCAGATATGATTCTTGACCAAGGGAATGAAATGCATGAAATAATTTTAAACAGGCCAATAACAGGAAACTGGAAAAACATACAAAAGCATTATCTATATCATCGTACTCAAAATCATGAAGAAAATGAAAAATATATATGTAAACAAGTTTCTGATTATATAAAAATAATTGAAACAGCAATAAGAAATAGGGACTATGAATTCGTTATACCCACTTATATTGATAATATTGAAAAAAATCTATCTGATAATAACATCAATAATTTCAATATTTTTAAAAATATATTAATTCTCAGAAGAATAATGATATGGATGAAATTAATTATGAGATTTGAGACTATGAAAATATTATCTTGCTTTTATGGTTTTTTGGATGTAGATAAATGTATTTGTAAAAATAATACTAATAGGAAAAATTTTGATAACAGAGGTAAACAAAAATTTATTGCTTTAGCTCTTACTCCACCATGTATTCCTTTTGGCTTGCTTATAGAAGAAATAATATGGTTAAAATCAATTGGTTATAACATTGACGACAATAATGATAATATTTTATTATTATCTCAAGCTCATATTCACTTAGAAGAAGGTTTAAAAAGATTTATAAAACAATGCCCACTGTGTTTTAATGATTTTCTTGAAAAAAATGAGGATTATAAAGACTACTTCACTACAGATAATAATCATACTCCCATTTTCCATTTTTTCAAAGATGGTAGGGATGTTCTAAAAACATTATATAATTTCCTTAAAAAAAACAAACATAAAGAAGAATTAAAAAAATTTAATCAGGCTATTCAAGAAATATTGGAAACAATAAATAATGATGAAAATTTAACCGGATTTTCAACACAATTCGAATCTCTTCTAAAATGTTTTAAACATTAATCAATAATTTATGGTATGAATATGACTATTAAAGAAGTTACCGAATGGCTATATAAAGCAGATGGTATAGAACCTAATTACAATAAAATTAATCAAGCATTTAAGTATATAAAAAAAAAGTATCAAATAACAAATATTGATAATTATGATATTCCTACATCAGGACCTATCTATTCTGATTTAGTTAATATCCTTGTTGCTTATGTGCATCCATCTGCTGATCGAAAAAAAAGTAAATTTAATGAAAGCTTTCATAACGAAAATGGAAGAATTAGAAAAGGACAAATTGAAGAAGAAAGTACTGAAGATGAAAATAAAGTAAAGGAAATGGAAATTAACCAATTCGAACAAGATTGTTATTATTATTTAAAAGGTTATGATTATGAATTAGAAGCATTCAAAATTAGAACATTGCCAATTACAACATGGGAAAGAGAAAATATTCCAAATCTTTGTAAAGACATAAGTAATACTGGAATTAATTTGTTGTTCCAAAGAGCAAATATTAGAATAACATGGATGAAAAAAGATAAAAAAAGTATAAAACAAATCAATAATCAGTCCTTATAAATATTCGGGGAGAAAATCCTCCCCGAATATATTAAATCTCAATTCTCAATTATAAGGATAAACTTCTATTACCCTTATGCTTTGTATTTTACTTGCTAATTGCTCGTATTTGCTGAAGTCAATATTCAAAGAAAAAATAACTTCCTTTTTTGTTATGTCCACGTAAGAACCTTTTAAATAATATTGAGTTATAATTATTGGAAATTCTAATAGATAAGAACTTGTTCCACTTTGTAATTTAGAAAAATTAAAATAAGATGTATCTATTTCAATAAACGGAGAAATAGAAATTTGAAAATTTTTATGTGAATCTCTTTTTTTAGAAATTGAATTTATATAATCAACTCCAGAATATCGCATTACTGTGCCATTTAAAGATTGCACTTCAACAAAACATTCTGAATGCATCATATTTATTAATATATCCTTTAAACATTCGAGATTTTTAGTTTCCAATCGATTCAATTGTTCGTAAAACAACGTAGTCTGTCTCCATGATAATTCTATTATGTCTCCTGCCAACTTCTCACTGCCTATAAAATCAGCTATTTTATCTACTACTATGTCATATTCAGTAGATTGAACCTGCTCATAAGGAAGACCTGCTACTGCTCCTTGAGAATATAAATTGGGAGCCGAAACTGCAATACAAATAATAATTGCTACAAAAATGAGATTTTTCATTACTATACTCCTTCCATTACTTTTTGATTAAAATAAAATCTTTTTTAAATACCTGCCCTTCAAACTTAGGTATTGAATAATTAGATTGTTTCGCTTTCTGTTTCTGGTTGATATTTATATCAGAAGACAAGGCAGTTGAGCTTTTTTCTGCTGACTTATCCATATTCCTGCCATCAACAGCAACTTGATAATTATTAATTTCAGTTGAATCTGTTGAATACTTATTTTCCTGTTCTACTGCCGATTGATTAATGTGAAGCTCATTTTTGTAATCCGATGGTTTCTGATTAAAAATATTCAGTTCACCAGCTCCTTTTTGCGTTAGATTCTGGTCGCTGTATACAACGACTTGAATCATTAAACTTGCTACATCTCCTTCTCGACTCTTAATGATTGATGAAATTGAATCCCTGACTGATTTTATATCTGTAAAATACGTGTAGTTCAGATTGGCTTGACCTTCAATGCTACTATTTACATCTAATAAAAAAACAATGTCTGAAAGTTTTTCTACTTTTATTAATCTGTTAAATTTCATTTTTTTATATATCTGCTCATCAGCAAAGTATTGCTTAATAGCAGCCGATACTGTCTTTAAATTATAGAAGTTCTCATCAGATTTCAATTTTTCTACTCCTTGTTCATAGTCAATATGGATAGTAGAATCGTTAAGCTTTATGTTCACATTTGGGAGATATGCAAACTCACTGTTAGAATATTCGTATGGTAAAGATAAATCTGTCAAAAGCTGACTTAGCTTTGTCCCACTGTCATAGCCGGATGGAAAACAGAGAATCAGATTGAATCGTTCCTGCTTCACATACTTCAATCTTTCTTCTTCCTCGCAGCTACCTAAGAAAAACAACCCCAAAGTTGCTATTAAGAGTATTATGATTTTCATTTTAACTCCTTTAAATATGTTAATTAAATAAAATTATTGTTTATTATAAATTCCACGACTGCCAGGGATAAGTATGCCCTAGCTGTTGAGCTTGAATCTGAAGCAATATCCTCAAAACAATTGACTGTTGCTCAACTCTCGGTAACATATTTATTACTTTCAATACACTGCTGTTATAGATCAGACCGCAGTTTTCAAACATGTAGTTATTATTTTCTAAACGTGACAATTTAACTCCATGGCTACTAAGTAAATCAATGTCGGGTAGCTCTATATTTGAGGTAAAGTTTTGTTTATTAATGTCTGAATCCTGCAGGGAAAGCGAATTCTTATTCTTTGATTGCCACTTCATATGAGAAAGCTTTATACTTATAGCAGCAATTATATTATAAATGAACTTACCGGTATATAGGATATGTAGTGTTCCAATGGTAAAATATAGAATAAACATCACTGCTTTTAGTATCAACTGAGTTGATGGAACCAGATTCATATAAGTATAGAATTTTAATCCTGCTACACCTAATACGAGGCAACTTGAAAAACCAAACAGTATAACGAATATTCTTCGTTTTCTCCTGAGCACATCCTGCTCATCAATTGAACCAAAAAGTCCGTCCATTTTGTTCCTAATTATTTTTGAATGGAATAAATGGGCTAATGTACTGGCGATGACTTCAATAAGAATAGCTCCCAATAACATATAAATTGGTATCTTAGTCCATTGCAAAATAAAGCTAAATCCAATAATTTCGAGTACTAATGCTATTAAAAACATACAGATTACGAGAATAAAATCATCTACTCCAATCTGTAACCAGCAGGTTGTGCCGGATGCGATATTTCGAGAATTCTTAGATGTGTACTTGTAGCTTTTTTTCCTTTCAGGTTCATGAAAGCTAACCGTACCATCTGGATTTTTTTTTGACTGTTTTTGATTTAAAATTTCCATATTGTGATTCCTTTCCTTAAAAAATTAAACATTTCTTATATTATTCATTTTTTATTTAGATTATGTAAGATAAAAAACTTGACTAAATAACATTCAACTCTTAAACACGCTTTTTTTGAAAATTCTTTTTTGTCACCAAAAAATTTTCATATTTCTTATTATAATATCATTTTACAAGTTAGATTGAGTTATTCCCATATTCAACTTTTTCTAAATCTTTTGCAAACCTTTAATATGTAGAATAAATATTGTAATCTTTCTTAAACATCCGTTTATGAAATATTACATTTCTCTTTTCTATTTTCAACTTTTTCCGTATCTTGCAATTTATAAAGAGGTTGTTTGATATTTTTTGTTTCATTATGAAAAATTACGTTGCTTATTACCGCGTTTCCACTCAAAAGCAGGGGATTTCCGGTTTAGGTTTAAATGCCCAAAGAGATACCGTTAAGCGTTTCGCTCAAAATCATAATATTATTGCAGAATTTACTGAAATTGAATCTGGTAAGAAAAACCAAAGAAGCGAACTCAAAAAAGCTATTGATTTTGCAAATGAAAAAAAAGCAACTTTGCTCATTGCCAAATTAGACAGGTTATCCAGAAATGTGAGTTTTATATTTCAATTGCGTGATTCTAAAGTGGATTTTACCTGCTGCGATATTCCAGATGCAAATACAATGACTATCGGCATTTTCGCTCTGCTCGCCCAACAGGAAAGAGAACTTATTTCTGAAAGAACAAAAAATGCTCTTACAGAAAAAAAACGTCTGGGCTTCAAACTCGGCAAACCAGAAAATTTAACCGACTATGCCCGCTTGCAAGGTAGATTAAAATACAGCTCACTTGCTAAAGAAAATGAGAATAATCGCCGTGCCTTTGCTTTTATTCAATCACTTAGAGAACAAAAAAACAGCTACAGAAAAGTTGCAGATAAGCTAAATGAAGCTGGTTTTCGCACCAGCCGTGGCAATAGCTTTTATCCCAATAGCGTCCGACAAATTGAGCAAATATATAGAATTTCGTAAAAATAAAAGCTATTAAAAGGGATATATTTGTTCAAAAAAGGAATAAAAAAGCAAGATATTCCCTGCAAAACCCTTTTGTGTTTTACAATAATGTTTTAAAAGGGATAAAAAAGCAAGATATTTCAATATTTTTGATGAAAAAAATACAGGAAATTTTATTCCTTTTAAAACCAATTGTTCTTTTGACTTTATAAATTTTATAAAAGAAATAAAGTAAATAAAAAAAACGTCAATATAATTATTATTGTTTTGTTTTAGACAGATTAAAAACAATTATGACCGACACTTTAGAAAAAGCTTGGAATCAGGTAATAACACTTCCTGCAGAAAAACAGGATGCTATTGGAAATATTATATTAGAAGAAATTGAAGATAGTTTGTTATGGGATTCGCAGTTCAATAATTCTCAGATTCAGTTATCAAAAATTGCTTCAAAAGTAAAAAACGATATAATTGCAGGCAACTTCAAGCAAAAAGGATTTGGTGATTTGTGATATCATACATTACTAATGATTTTATCAAGTTGTTTTCTTATTTACCTAACAATATAAAGGAACTTGCAAGAAAATCTTATAAATTATGGAAAACAGACCCTTACCATCCTTCATTGCATTTTAAGCAGATTCATTCTTCAGAGCAAATATGGTCCGTTAGAATTGGTTTAAAATGGAGAGTATTAGGTTTGTTAAGTGAAAATAGCATATATTGGTTCTGGATTGGTTCGCATAATGATTATGATAAATTAATAACCCAATTCTAAATTTTACATATTTTAAATATAACGTTGCTAAATATGAATTATAAAATTTTAATTACTTATGATAATGAGTATCAAGGATATGTTGCTGATGTGCCACAATTGCCCGGTTGTATGAGCCAGGGTAAAACAATGGACGAAGTTATTGAAAATGTCAAAGATGCTATAAAAGGGTGGCTACAGGTTGAAGAAATGCTTGGAAGAACTCATACATCATAATAATTACCTGTTCTCTTGGATAAGATTTTTATATTATAATTCGATTGATGACTTTATATCATTTAAATAGCAGTAATTTATATTCTTTTTCTTATAAGTAAAACTTTATGCAAATTTATAAAATCTTTTTCTTATAAGTAAAGAATTAGTTTAATTTTTCATTTCATATAAATCCAATTTTTCTCAATATCTAACATAATAATTTTATATTTTTGCATAAAGATATATAGAATTTTATTATAAGTAGATTATATGAAACCTTAACTGGATTTTGAATTATAATTGGATAAATCAATATTGAGTGTTTTTGTTACTCATTTTTGGGACACAAACTATTTTGTGTTCCAAATATTGAATAAAATGGAACACAAATGAATATATCATTTCACAATATAGTTGTTATGTTTCTATAAAGATAATTATGTTTTTAAATATAAAGCAAAAGTATCTTGCGAAACCGCTGGCTATCAAGTATCTGACCATTTTGCTGACGTCAACAAAATGGTAGGTTTAGGTTCAAAAAGAGAAATAACTGACATTGCATTAACCCGGAATGCATGCTATCTTATCGCTCAAAATGGAGACCCAAGAAAAGAAGAAATTGCTTTT
>CAZCLJ010000005.1:0-39005 GCA_964499465.1 uncultured Hyphomicrobiales bacterium | reverse complement strand
TTCATATTTGGAACGAATATTTTTTTTAAAATAATTCGATTTATTTCACCCCAGCGCCAGGGGTTCTGAATGTAAAAATTCATCGGATGAATAAAAAAAAATCCCGCATTTCTGCAGGATTTTTAATTTCTTTTCTTAATCTAAACTAATCTTATATAAAATAGTACTTGCCCATATTCCACAGCTTGAGCATTTTGAAGTAGAATATTTTCAATAGTTCCGCTTACATCACATTCGATTTCATTCATCAATTTCATAGCTTCTACAATGCAGAGGGTTTGTCCGGGCTTTACTTTCGTTCCTACCTCAACAAAGGGAGTAGCGTCTGGAGATGGCGCCCTGTAAAATGTTCCAACAATCGGAGATTTTACTTCATAAAATTTGTTGGGATTTGCATCAATAGCTTGATTTTCTGTTTGCTCGCTTTGAGTAACGTTTAATGGAGCAGAAGTTGAATGAGGAGTATTTGCGGTTTGCTGAGGGCTAACCGGCATTTGATACAGCTGTTGTGGAACAGCATTTGTGTTATGCTTAGAAAGATAAATCTTAAAATTATCTTCTTCCCAAGACAACTCAGCAGCGCTGGAACCATCGAAAATTTCCAGTAATTCTCTTATAGAATTTAAATCCATTTTATTCCTTAACTCTTTCAACGTAAGAATTGTTGCGTGTATCTACTCTAATTACATCACCTTCATTAACAAATAAAGGAACATTTATAGAAGCGCCGGTTTCGAGTGTTGCTGGTTTAAGAACGTTTGTAGCAGTATCGCCGCGAAGTCCTGGTTCAGTATGGACAACTTTTAAAATAACGTGTGAGGGAAGGTCAACGCCAATCACATTGTTATCAACGAAAGTCAGTTGTACTTCCTGATTGTCTTTAAGAAAATCAACAGCATCGCCAAGAGCAACTCTTTCGACCGGAATTTGCTCGTAGGTATCCGGATTCATAAAGTAGAAATTGCTTCCATCGTTATAAAGGTATTGATAATTCATTTTTTCAACTCGAACGAATTCGATTGATTCGCCAGAACGGAAACGGTTTTCGTATAGCCGACCTGTTTTTAAACTACGCATCTTAACCTGAAAAAATGCACGTAAGTTGCCCGGAGTTCTATGCTCTGATTCGAGAACTGTATTAAGTTCGCCATTAAATATTATTACTGCACCGGGTCGTAAATCTGATGTTGTTCCTGCCATAAATCTCTAAATTATTTAAAATCTAAAAAATTGAGGTGCCGATAGGAATCGAACCTACGTTGGCGGTTTTGCAGACCGCTGCCTAACCACTTGGCTACGGCACCAGAATTATATGCAATTTAATAAAAAAATATGGAATAAACAAGAAAATTCTTTAATTTACTATTTATGTTTGAACGATTTTGAACTTATGTTTTTATTTAATAAGAAATATCAATTAGCTGTTTTACTTGCTGTTCTTGTGGCAGCAATACTTTTAGTATTTACGTTTTACGAAGCAAAAGAAAGCAAAAAGGATTTACTCAACACTTTGGAAATTGAATCACTTACTTTGATTGAAACGCTCAATCTTGGTATTTATAATTCCATTCAAACAAATAATGAAATTGAAAATCTTTACGTGAAAAATTTAAATTTGATTGCTAATTATATTTCTAATTTTGAAAACAGGAAAAAACTTAGCAATCAGGATTTAATAAATATAGCTCAGGAATTTGAGGTTGCATACATTTCAATTGTTGATGAAAATGGGAAAATTATTCAATTGAATAATGATGGTATTAAAGTAAATGAGGTCAGTGAGGATTTGCTCAATGATATAAAGGAAGTTATTAACGGGCAATACCAGTGGCTTGATTTAGGTATTATAATAAATGAGCAAAATGAGCAGCAAATGTATGCTCTTGCCCGCCAAAGAAATGGAAAAAGCGGCTGTATTTTGGTTGGATATTCTTTAGAAAAACTTATTGATTTGAGAAATCAGTTTGGTATTGGAAAGCAAATTCAGGATATCGGCGACAACCCGGACATTGCTTATATTGTATTGCAAGACCTTGACGGAATATTTTCGGCATCTAAAGAAATTACACAGCTATCTTCAATAGAATCAGATACTTTTCTTTTAAATGTGTTTAACGAACACGTAACGTTAACTCGGGTTACTAAATTTGAAAATGAAAATGTGCTGGAAGTCGTTGCGCCGATTATAATTGGTGAAGAAGAAGTTTTTTTAACTAGAATAGCTCTATCGCTCAAAAATATTGAAATGATAGAGTCCAGTTCAAACAGAAGAATTACAATAACAGGAATTGCTCTTTTTGTGCTTTCACTGTTACTCATAATATTTTTAATTACACGGAAGCGTTATCAAACCTTGAGAACTGAACATAAGAAAATCAAACAATATACTGAATTGATTTTGGATAATATTAGCGATGCTGTTTTGGCTGTTGATAATTCCGGAAAAATTTTCCTTTTTAATCATTCTGCCGAAAACTTGTTTGAAATAAAATTTGAAAAGATTTTCAATAAAAAATATTCTGATTTTTTTCAAGGCGATGAATTTAAACTAAATAAAGCATTGCAAAGTTATGTAGTTCCGGAATATTTTGAAATTGAATATACTTTGAATGAAAAAGGAAAAAGAATTCTTGGCATTGCAGTTTCTTCAATACAAAATCAAAAAGGTGATGTTGAACTTGTTGTTGCTCTAATCAAGGATTTAACAGATTTTCGGCATATACAAAAGAAGTTGGAAATTAAGGAAAAGATGACTGCAATGGGTGAACTTGCTGCCGGCGTTGCTCACGAAATACGCAATCCTTTAAATTCAATTAGCGTAATAGCACAACGTTTCGAATACGAATTTGAACCGAAAGAACAAACCGAAGAATATACAAAATTAGTTAAAACTGTTCGCAGCGAAGTTACAAGAGTAAACCAGATTATCAAGCAGTTTTTAGATTTTGCAAAGCCGGCAAAACTGAATTTGCGTAACTTCAATTTATCAAGTATTTTAAACGAAGTAATAAATATTATTGAATCGCAGGCAGAAGAGAAAAAAATTACAATAAATCGCAATTTCGCTGAAAATATTGAAGTAAAAATTGATAATGAGAAAATCAAACAGGCACTATTAAATATTTTGTTAAATTCTATTCAGGCAATAGAAAGCAATGGGATTATTAATATTTCTGTAGAACAAACGGATAAAATAATCATAGAAATTTCTGATAATGGCATTGGAATTTCAAAAGAGAATCATTCTAAAATTTTCAATTTATATTTTTCTACAAAAAATTCTGGCACAGGAATTGGACTAAGTATAGTTTATCAAATAATTAGTGAGCATAACGGTGAAATAATATGCGAATCAGAGGAGGGCAAGGGAACGACAATGAGAATAATTTTACCCAAAAATAGCTAATATTTTGTTAATTTTGAAAGATTTGAGTGTGGAGAAAAATGAAGTTATAGTTCTTTTAAAAAGTTTTATTTCTTTGCAATAATTGATTTAATCAATCAAATAATTCTCCATTAATTGAATTTGTAAAAGAATGTGGAATTGAAATAGCATAGGAAAATTAAACTTTGCGAAAGTACTTAAATTATTATTGACTTGTAAAAAGGTGAAAAAATGAGAATAAAAAAAATTGAAATAAAAGGACTTTTTGGTATGTTTAATCATACAATTCCTTTGAATTATAAAGAACGTATAACAATAATTTATGGAATTAACGGAATCGGGAAAACTATGCTTTTCAGAATTCTTGATAGTTTTTTCAATCTTAATTTTTTCAAACTTGTCAGATATCCTTTTGAAAGTTTAATTATTGAATTTGATAATCAAGAATATTTTAAATTAAATAATTCTGAAAAATCATTTATTATTGAATATAAGCATAACCTGAGAAGAAAAGTTGAAGAATTTGATTTAAGTAATTTAAAATCAATAAAACAACCTTTAAGTACACGTTTTATAAGAGATATTGAGAGAATGTATCCTGTTTCATCTATTGCAGATAACAAGTTTATTGCACCTTTTACAAATGAAATTCTTACTATAGATGAACTGTTTAACAAATTTCCAGGTATAATTCAACTACCTGAATACAAACAATTTGTTAAAATAGAACATAAAAAAGAATTAGAAGAATTAATTAAGAAAACTAATCTTTATTTTATTCAAACACAAAGATTGATTACATTTAATTATTTTAAAAGAAAAAGTCGTTTTCAAGTTGAAAATGAAATCAATACTAATACAATAGAAACAGTTAAGCAATACTCTGATGAACTATATGAATTAATTCAAAAAAAATATAGTGAGTATGCTGAACTTTCTCAAGAATTTGAACTTTCTTTAGGTAAAAGATTAAAAAGCAAAGATTTTAATTTAAATTATGAAATTGATGAATTAATTCAAGAGAGTAATATATTAGATAAAAAAAGAAATGAATTAAAAAGTGTTGGTTTGTTTGAAGATATTAAAGAAGACATATCAAATATATCTAATCAAATGTCAGAAATTGAGCGGGCAGTATTGTCAGTAAATATTCAGGATATGAAGAAAAAACTTGAAATTTTTGATGACTTGTATAAAAAGTTGAAGATTTTTTTAGATATTTTGAATAACAGAAGGTTTACTTTTAAAAAAATTTCTATTAATCCTAAAAAAGGTTTTATATTTCAAAATGACAATGGTGAATTTCTTGATTCTTCTGAATTATCATCTGGCGAACAACACGAAATAGTCTTGTTATATCAACTTTTATTTAAAATTCCCGAAAACTCTCTTGTTTTAATTGATGAACCAGAAATATCTTTGCACGTCGCCTGGCAAATGGAATTTCTTTCAGATATGGAGGAAATTGTCAAATTGAGAAACATAGATTTATTAGTTGCAACTCATTCTCCTACAATAATAAATGGAAATTGGGATTTGACCGTTGAATTAGGAAAACAGAAATGAGAGAACATTTAAATTCAGATTATTACGAAGGTTTAATCAGACAATGGCTTAGTTCAAGAAAAGAAGGGGCGGTCATAGTTATTGTTGAGGGGAAAAGCGATAAAAAATTCTTTAAAAAATATTTTAATGAGAATTCTGCTTTTTTTCCTGTTGATGGCTTTCAAAATGTAATTGCTGTTTTAGATAAAGTTGAAAAAGATATAAAGGGAGTTTTTGGAATAATTGACGCTGACTTTAGGCGTATTGTTAAAGAAGATTTTAAAGTTAAAAACATATTTATGACTGATTATCATGATGTTGAAATGATGACAATTGCTTCAAAAGCATGGGAACAAGTGATTAGTCATCATTCCAAAACCGAAAAATTAACACAATTTAAAGAGAAGCATAAACAAAGTGTATTAGATTACATCTTGACGTTATCTTACTCTATTGCTTGTTTTCGTTTCCTAAATTATAAAAATGATTTGGGTTTAAAATTTAAAAGTGGTTCTGATAATAAATATAAATTTATTGATTATTCGATGTTTATAAATCAAAATTTTTCTATTAATGAGAATGATTTAATCAAGGCAATTGAGAATAAATCTGAAAAACAAAACTTTTTTAATAATCATAAAGATTTATTAAAAGATTTATTAAAAGATTTAGATGAGATTAGAAAGAATAATTATGATAAATTTGAATTTTGCAACGGTCATGATGTAATGAATATTTTGTCATTAGCTTTAAAGAAAGAAATTGGTAGTGAATCTATATCAAGTAATGACCTTGAAGAACATTTTTACATTGCTTATAGATTAGAAGATTTTATTCAAACAAATTTATATAAAAATTTACAAGATTGGGAAAAAGAAAATCAATTTACTGTTCTAAAAAATAATTTTTCTCAAAACACATCAAAAGAAATTTAACATAAAAACAATGAAAAATTGGATTACAATAAAACAAAGCAACAAAACGGATTTGAAAATATTCGATGCGGTGTGGTATTTACGCAAGCACCCAGACCAAGACAAAGAAGGCAACTTCATCGTTCTTAATTCTCCACGCTGGGTAAACATCATTCCTATTACGAAAAAACAGGAAGTAGTGCTAATCAAGCAATATCGTCATGGCATTGACGGAATTACATTGGAGGTTCCGGGCGGTCTTGTGCAAGATGACGAAACAACTCAAGCGGGAGCAGAACGTGAATGTCTTGAAGAAACAGGATTTGGAAGCAGCCAGCCATCAGTTTGGCTTGGGGAAAACCTGCCTAATCCGGCATTTTTAAACAATACCTGCAATTCTTACGTCTGGTTTGATTGCGAACTTATGCAAGAGCAAAAGTTTGATACTCACGAAGATATTGAGGTGCTTTTAGTTCCTTTAAGTGAAATAAAACAATACATTTTAGACAGAAAAATCACTCACTCATTAGTTTTAACGGCATTTTTCTATTATCAACTGAAATACGGCTTATAATATGGGCAAAATAATAGCAATAGCAAATCAAAAAGGTGGAGTTGGCAAAACAACTACTTCTATTAATCTTTCGGCTTCACTTGCTGCGGCTGAATACCCAGTGCTGCTTGTGGATATTGACCCGCAGGCAAACGCAACGAATGGGCTTGGAGTGGAATCACGTAAATTGGAATATACAATTTACGAATGCCTAATCAATAACCACCCTGTTCAAGACGTGATTAAAGAGACAGTTATGCCAAATCTGAAAGTGCTTCCATCGCATATTAATTTGGTGGGTGCAGAAATTGAACTGGTAGGGAAGCAAAATCGTGAAATGGTTTTGAAAAATATATTGTATGAGCTAAAGAAAGATTATAAGTTTATAATAATCGACTGCCCACCATCACTAGGATTACTTACTTTGAATGCACTTACAGCAGCGGATTCTGTTCTTATTCCAGTTCAATGCGAATATTATGCTTTAGAAGGACTGGGACAGCTTTTGAATACTATTTCAATCGTCCGTTATCGCCTGAATACTGCTTTAGATATTGAAGGTGTGTTGCTGACTATGTTCGATACACGTCTGCGGCTTTCAAATCAGGTGGTTGAGGAGGTGATTCGCCATTTTGGACATAATGCGTTTAAGACTGTGATATATCGTAATGTCCGCCTTTCTGAAGCACCGAGCCACGGAAAGCCGGTTTTGCTCTATGATGCGGTGAGTGTTGGCGCAAAGAACTATCTTGATTTGGCAAAAGAAATCGTAAACAAAAATAAAGGTTTAATATAATCAATGACTAAAGAAAAGAAGATACCGACCGGATTGGGCAAAGGGCTTGGAGCGTTGCTTTCAAATATCAGTATGAACGAAACTGAAGCTAATGTTATTGAAAAGCAGCCAGAAAATCAATTTTTCTCTATGATTGACGTAAATACTATTGAATTCAATCCTTACCAGCCAAGGACTGATTTTGACCCAGTTGCTCTTGAAGATTTGAAAAACTCTATACTCGAACACGGCATAATTCAACCAATTACCGTTAGACGCTCTGTTACTGGTTATGAGCTTATTTCCGGTGAACGCAGACTGCGTGCTTCAAAATTGGCTGAACTTGCTCTCATTCCTGCTTACATTCTTGAAGTAAATTCTGATGTGGAGTTGCTCGAAATCGCATTAGTCGAAAACGTGCAACGCGAAAACCTGAATCCCATTGAAGTAGCAAGTGGTTACAACCGTTTAATAGAAGAATGTAATCTTACGCAGGAGCAGGTCGCTAAACGCGTTGGAAAAGACAGAACCACCGTTACAAATTTCCTCCGTTTGCTTCGCCTTCCAGACAGAATCCAGGAGAGTTTGCGTAAAAGGGAAATACAAACAGGGCATGCCAGAGCTTTGCTTGCTATTTCCGATATGGCAAAGCTAATTGAAGCATGGAAAATGGTCGTCGAAAAAAAACTTTCCGTTCGTGCTACTGAAATACTTGTAAAAGACATTGAACTTGACAGGTTTTCATTCAATAAAAATGACAATAAGAAGAAAGCATTAGACAAAGAAAGCTACAATCCAGATGACGTTTTCATTAAAGATGCAGAAGGCAAACTGCGTGAGGCATTCGGCACAAAAGTAAAAATATTCCAGCGTTCCGCAGATAACGGCTCTTTCGAAATAGAATACTATTCTAAAGATGATTTCCAAAGGTTGTATGAGATTTTGGTTGCGAGGGTAGGGGAGTAAAAATATTATATTAAAATTGACGTTAATACTGTTTTAAGAGGTAATTATGGAAGCAATAAGAACTTATACTCAAATAAATGATTATGGTAATATTATTTTAGAAAATTTACCATTTAAAAAAGGTGAATTAGTTGAAATTCTCGTGATTCCTACAAAATCCAATCGTTTTAATTTATCTGACAAATGGGAACTTCTTTTCAAGGATATCCAAAGCAATGAAGCATCAAAGTCAATTACAGATGAAGATATTGAAAATGAAATAATGGAATATAGAATAGCAAGTGAATCTGCTTTGAAAAATTGGCTTTCGACAGAAGAAGATGAAGCTTGGAAAGATTTATAAATTTTCCTTTTTGAAATAGAATACTGCTTTCGTGGTGATTTCCAAAGATTATATGAGATTTTGGTAGTGAGGGTTGGGGAGTAAAGTGTTAATCTTTTGAAGATTTTACAAATATTTTGCATCTTTTATATTTATTTTATTAGATTTGTAATGTAAAATAACTTACGGAGTTTATATGTCAAATAGAACTTATTACGAGCCGATATTACACGAAAAAATAAGTATGATTCCCGATTCGCTTTTACCTGATTTAATTAATTTCATTGAAGTCTTTCAGAATGCAGCAAATCATTTAGCAATTGAAGAAAATAATGAAAACACTTATAAAGAAGATTTAATGAAATTCGCTGGCTCTTGGAATGATTTCGAAGAAGCCGATGAATTTATAAATAAAATATACGAAAGAAGACGTAGTTTCTTTAAAGAAAGGTGTTTTGGAACTTCTTTTCAAAGACATCCAAAGCATTGAAGCATCTAAGTCAATTACAGATGAATATATTGAAAATGAAATAATGGAATATAGAATAGCAAGTGAATCTGCTTTAACTGATTGGCTTTCGCCAGAGGAAAACCAAGCATGTAAGAATTTGTAAAACTTACTTTTGAAATAGAATACTACTCTAAAGATGATTTCCAAAGGTTGTATGAGATTTTGGTAGCGAGGGTGGGGGAGTAAAGTTGATTGAAATAAAAGGTTAAAGAAATCGTATATATTAGTATTTACAGGATGGAAAAAATGTCAAATATTAGATACGAGCAAGTTCGTAATTTAGCATTTCAACTTTCACATAGCGAAAGGATGAAATTAATCACTGAACTACAAAATAAAGTTACCAAGCAAAAGGAACGAAAATTTGGAAAATATGCCGGGCAAGGTTCGATTTCTGAAGATTTTAACGAACCCTTAGAAGAATTATTTAATTCCATTATTTAAAGAGGAGAAAAAATGAGCCAAAATAATGTGCAATATATCGTAGATACTAATGGCAAACAAGTTGCTGTTATTTTAAGTATTAAACAATATGAAAATTTCCTTAAACAGCAAAATACAGATATTATAGAATTCGATAGCTCTAAAGAAAGATATGGAATTTCAAAAGAATTAAATATTTCTAAAACTAAAAACAAGAAAAAAGTATTTGAAGATTTGATGGAGTTCAACAAAAAATTCAATTTAGAAGTAAATGCAGATATTAGTATTTCTGAAATGTGCAATGATGTTAATTTAAAAAGCATTACAATATGAAATATATAGACACAGACATATTAATCCATTCAATAATTATTCAAGATATTGAAAAACATAATATTTCAAAAAGTATTATTTTAAAATCAATAGAAAATGATGAATTTTTTATTTCACTTTTAACTTTGCAAGAACTTGCTTTCGTTTTAGATAAACTTGCATTTGAAAAATCTTTCATTGACAAAAATATTAGTGAATTATTAAAATTTAAACCAATAAATTACAATATAAATCATTTTTCAAGAGCTATTCAAATTGCGAATAGTATAGGTTTTCAGAACATAAATGATTGCTAGCATTTGACATTAGCAGAATATTATTGTAGTGAATTATTGACTTACAATAAAAAAGATTTTGCAAAAATTAAAAAATATACTGATATTAAAATTACAATTTTATAAAACAAGAAATGAAAAATATTATTATCAAAATGATTTGTAATACAAAATATGCTTAATTGGGAACTTTTTTTCAAGGACATCTAAAACAATGAAGCATCTAAGTCAATTACAGATGAAGATATTGAAAATGAAATAATGGAATAGTGTATTCTGCTTATGCAATAAAAAATTAAAAGTTCGTCTAATTATAAAATTATATTTGAGAACAGTTGAAAGGTAATATGAATACATTTGCAAACTTAGTTGATGAAGTTAGAAATTTACAGTATGAAGAACTTATTGAACTGAATGAAATTTCTAAAAAGCGTCAAATTGAATTAGAAAGGGAAGAATTAGCTTTAGCCCATAAGGAAACTATGGCTCAATACCGCAATGATGAGCTATTTTTTACTTCAGATATAAGTATTCTAAAAAATGAGTTAAGCAATTTATGATAAGCATTGCACTTAGTAATTCATTTAAAAGAACTTATTCAAAGTTAATCAAAAATAATAAACAACTTGAAGAGCTATTTATTAACCGGCTTGAGACGTTTATCAACTATCCATTTGACCCATCATTAAAAACTCATAAGTTAAGTGGCAAATTATCTGAATGCTGGAGTTTTTCCATAAATTTTCAATTAAGAGTTGTGTTTGTTTTTATAGACACAGACCAGGTGATTTTAGAAAATATTGGGAACCACGATAATGTTTATTAAAAATCTGTTCAAAAGATAAGGAAAAATAGAATACTATTCTAAAGATGATTTCCAAAGGTATATACTTTTCAATTCAAAATTTTATGAATATAATTAAGTATGAAATTTACTAAACATTTTATTGAAGATGTTTTTCCAAAACGTCTTTATTTGACAAGTGAACTTCTTGATGAGATTATTAGAAATCCGATTAAAACAGAAATACAGGAAGATAATAAAATTAAAATTTGGGGATTTTCGTCAGTTCATAATAAGTTTGTTAGAGTAATTTTGCTTGAAGACGGCGAGACTGTTCATACTGCTTTTTTCGATAGAAATTTTAAAATTTAAGTTGGAGCTAATTATGAAATTTAATTACGATAAAGAAACTGATGCACTATACATAAATTTTGTTGATATTCCGGGTGTAGATTCTTATGAAATATTCCCTGAATATATTGCTGATATTGATTCAAACGGTAATCTTATAGGTATTGAGATATTAAACGTTAAAGATAAAGTAGATTTGAGTCAAATATTTTTCAATCAAATTCCAAGCACCGATATTAGATTTATAAATCAGCAAGTTGCAGTTTAAGAGAGTTATGCAAATAAAATATTTTCAGGACACCGATACTTTATTAATCAATTTCAATAATAAAAATATAGCGCATACTCAAGATATAAATGAGAATCTACTTGTAGAACTTGATGAGAAAGGAGATATTGTTAGCTTAACGTTAGAGCATGCAAAGGAAAATGCCGATGTATTTGATTTTTCTTATCAACAACTTGCAACAGCTTAAAATAACAAGTATGGGAGTAAAAAACCCCTGTAGTCAGTGAGAATCGCTGGCTACAGGGGAGAGACAAGTTTAATTATTCTTCAGTTGTAAATAAAATATTACCAACACTATTAAATAAATTAACTGATGATATACCAGTTTTATAATCTTTGTCATTTCTAATTAATGATATATTACCTAAAGCCACTCTTAAATTTTCGTTATTATCATATATACGATAACCACAATAATTATCTTTATTTACGAACTCCAGACTCCGTAACGAAAATAAATGAGTTAGTAAATTTGCCTTGTAAAGAATAATTGCGCAAATTATAGCAAAAAGTATGTCATTCTGAAACGAAGTGAAGAATCTATAGTTCTGTGGTAGCAATGAGTTGTGAGATTCTTCACTTCGTTTCAGAATGACAAGACTGCGAAACAACAAACTACGTGGCATCAGGAGTTCTGAAATTGATAACATTACTTTTCACTCTTCTTAATCTTTTTCAAGCTATCAAATTGCTACTCGTTTGACTTTATAGAATATTTTTAAGAGCATATCAACCGCGGTGCAATTAAATAACAGTAGAAATAATAATTTTATAATTACGTCTATTTTTTAAAAATAACTCATCTTACGCATTCCAATTTCAAAAGCGGAATGGTATTTGTGTTATAAAATAGAGCATCAACTTAACTTATTTAAATCTTAAAAAGGAATTGCGTAAGTTAAATCACTATATTGAGAATCTAATTAAAAAAACAGAGGATATATGAAAAAAGTATTAACAGTATTAATTTTGCTATTAGTAGGAAATTTTATTTTATTATCACAGGAACTGACAATTGATAAAGCAAACGAACTAGCACAAAATGGAGATTATTTAGGGGCTATTCGTGCATATACTGCCATTTTAAATAAAAATCCAAAAGATGTAAATGCTTTACTCGGTCGCGGTTTAACTTTTCTTTACATAGAACAGTCTGATTCGGCGTTAGCTGATTTTTCGCGTTTAATACGGATTAATCCCAAAGTCGCAGATGCATATAATAACCGCGGTTTAGCTTATAGTTATAAGCAGGAAATGGATTCTGCTTTCAACGATTTCAATAAAGCTATTGAATTGGACTCTAACTTCGCTGAAGCATATTTGAACAGAGCTAGCATTTTTTTGAATATTGAAAAATTTGATGAAGCTCTTAATGATTTTTCTAAGGCAATCAAACTAAATCCCAAAAACCCTGAAACTTATATGCAAAGGGCGCGGCTATTTTATAAAAAAAATGACTATGAAAAAACAATAAGCGATTACTCAAATGCAATCAAATACGGAATAAAAAATGATGAAGTATATTATTTGAGGGCTAATACTTACTTTAAAACTGAAAATTATAAGAAAGCAATTGAAGATTATACTACTGCTTTAAAAATTAATTCAAATAATACTAATGCTCTGAATAATCGTTCTATTGCTTATGAAAAAATCGGGGATACTCTAAACTTCAAGGCAGACAGGCAATTAATTGAAAAGATTCAGCTACAAAATTATAATGTACCAGATATAAGTAATATAAAATATAAAAAGTTTTCAAATGAAGACAGTTCTATTATTATAACTTTGCCTGATAGCTGGTTCCAAATAGAGCAGCAATATCAGGATTTAAAGAGAATGTTGGTATCACAGGATAGTATAGACCCGCAAAATCCATCTTTTTTTGTTGGAGTTGAGTTATATATTTACTCTAATATGGAAAAAAATTATGGTGTAAAAGACAAAGAGAAAATTCTAGAGTTTTGGAAAGGAAGCACCGCAAAAAATGTAAAAGAATACTCTACTTATACTGTTCAATCACAGAAAATGTTTAGAAAGAATGAATTTTCAGGACTTTTGAATAAAGTATTTATGCAAATTGATAGTAATCAGCCATTGACTTCTCTCACTGAGGTTGTTTTAGCAAAAGATGATTTCCTGTTTTTTGCCTACTTCCAAGTTCCTGAAGTAATTTATAAATTATATGAAGAAATTATTGATAAAGCAGTGGATTCTATTATTCTCAAATAAATTTCAGAACTCCATAACGAAAATAAAAGAGTTAATAGAATTGCCTCGCACGGAATAATTTCGCTCTTAATCTCCATAATAAATTATGGAGTTACACTAATTATTTGAATAACTCACAAATTTATTTGGGAGTTTTAAGTTAGTGTAGTAATTTATTGAAAACCTAATAAACATTTCTTGTCATTCAGAAACGAAGTGAGGAATCTCAAGTTTCGTAGTAACAATGAATGGCTTATTTTTTCCCAATTCCTTAAAATAAATCTAAATATTTTTCATATTTTTGTAATTATTTTATAACTATTTTAATTTTTTGATATTATGGTAAAATATGGTTTGACTTGGTGGGGACAAAAATGGTTAGATTCTTTAACACATATTGATTACAGTAACAGGTTGCCGCGTGGAAGTGCTTATGCAAGCCGTGGCTCTGTTAAATCTATCGAATTTACTATAAATATCATTAAAGCAAAGGTTCAGGGAAGTCAACCAAAACCTTACAATGTAAAAATTGTTATTCCACCTTTTACTTTAAATGAGAAGAAAATATTGACTGATTTGATTGTTTCAAACAATATTATCCTTTCAAAGTTATTGAACCGCGAGTTGCCACAAGAACTATACGAACTTGCATTGCAAAAAAAAATAAAGATTTTTCCAACAAGTTGGAAAAGTTTTCAGATGGATTGCAGCTGCCCCGATTGGGCTGTTCCCTGCAAACATATTGCAGCAGTTATTTATTTGATTGCAAACGAAATTGACAAAAATCCTTTCCTTGTCTTTCAACTTCATGATTTTGATATATTTAATGAATTAGAAAAAAGGAAAATAAGCATAAGTTCCCAGGCACGTGAAGCTATTACGCAAGTATATGATATATTTACAGAAAAAGAATTGGACAAAGGCAATTCTTTTGATGAAGAAATATTTGAAAAAATTGATTTTACAAGTATTTCTAATATTCGTGAAGATTTACTTTCTATGTTAACTCCGAATCCTATTTTTTATCTGAAGGATTTTAAAGATATTGTCGATAAAATGTATAAGCAATGCGCTAAATACTTAAAAAATAAAGATTTCAAAATAAATGACAACTATTTTATTTCTTTCGACAGCAATATAAATATACTTTTTAATAAAGATTATACAATAGAAAAAATTCAAATTTCTTCAAATGGCGACAGCAAAGAATTCATTCATATAAGGCAATTAATTGGTTATTTAGATGCAATCGAATTAAAAAATATTACAAATTATCAAGAAGATGTTATTTCTTTATATTTAATTTTTCTTTTTTCTAAAGTATTGGCTTTGAATTCCGCTTTTATTCCACAATTAATTAATACCCCACAGGATACTTACCTAATCAGATGGGTTCCAGCCACAATAAACGAAAATGTAAAGAATATTTTAGAGCAGATTACAAGCATTTCGCCAAGTGGAATTTGTTGCCTTACTACAAAAGTAAAGCAAAATGAAGTAAAACATTTTCAAACAATATATGAACAGACAATTACATTATGTTCTTTATTTATTGCAAATTATATTTTTGAAAGTTTTCCAGTAAAAAACCTTCCTTTTTATTATGAATGTAAAAATATTTTAACATTATTTTTTTGCAATACTCCAGTTCGTTTTGAGTCTTTTTCTGAACAACAATTACCAAATACAATTCAGCTATGGCTCAATAAATACTATATTTCTTACAAAGAATTTGCTCCGATTATTAAAGTTGAAGATGGTGTTGAAAATACTTTTAATATTAATATTTTAGTTGAAAACAGAAAAGACTCTTTAACTGAACCTATTGAATTTCATAAATTTATAAATAATGAAAAATACAATAGTGATAAATTCAGCGTTCTTAAAGATTTAACCCAACTTTCCTCACACTTTACAGATTTAACAAAAATAATTAATTCTTCAAAAAAGGCATCAATTACTTATTCAACAAATGAATTTGTCGAAGTCTTATTTAAAGTTCTACCGGTGCTAAAATTATTTGGATTAAAAATTCTTTTGCCTAAAGCATTGCAGCAATTAGTAAAGCCCAAATTATCACTTAAATTGAAGAAAAAAGGTCAGAAAAGCATTACAAGTTTTTTAAATTTAGATACTCTTCTTGATTTCGATTGGCAAATTGCATTAGGTGATGAAAACATTTCGATTGAGGATTTTAAAGAACTCGTAAAAAAAATGAGCAACCTGCTCAAATTCAAAGACCAATACATTTATATCGAAAATTCTGAATTGGAAAAACTATTCAAAGCATTGAATAATCCGCCATCGCTGAATAGCAAGGAATTACTGAAAGTAGCGTTAAGCCGTGAATATGACGATGGAAAAGTATTTTTAACAAAAGATGTGATTGACGACATAGAGCAGTTGTCAAAAATTAGTCAAATCGAAAAACCAAACGGATTGAATGCAGAATTAAGGCATTATCAGGAAACCGGCTACGAGTGGCTCTACAAAAATGCACAGCTTGGCTTCGGCTCGCTGATAGCTGATGATATGGGACTTGGTAAAACTATTCAGGTTATTGCTACCTTGCTAAAATTCAAGGAAGAAGGAAAATTCCAAAATAAAAAATCACTTGCTATTGTTCCAACAACTCTTTTAACTAACTGGGAAAAGGAAATTCAAAGATTTGCACCGGATTTAAAGGCATTTATTTATCACGGAAATAAAAGGGAGTTGCCTCAAGATGATTTCGATTTGATTCTAACCACTTACGGAACAATTAGAAATGATATTGATATAATTAAAAAGTTACATCTGCATACATTAATAATTGACGAAGCACAGAATATCAAGAATCCTGACACAGAGCAAACGAAAGCAGTCAAACAAGTTAAAGCTGATATAAAAATTGCGATGAGCGGCACTCCAGTCGAAAATCGGCTTTCAGAATACTGGAGTATATTCGATTTTGTAAATAAAGGATATCTGGGGAGTTTAAAGAAATTTTCAGATGAATTTGTAACTCCTATTCAACAATACAGGGATATGCACAAACTTGAAAAATTCAAAAAAATAACTCAACCATTCATTTTAAGACGTTTAAAATCCGATAAGTCAATTATTAAAGATTTGCCGGACAAAATCGAAAATAATCAGTATTGTTCTTTGACAAAAGAACAAACAGCAATTTATGAGAAAACTGTAAAGAACTCTTTAAAAAGCGTAACAGGATCTGAAGGAATTGAAAGAAAAGGATTAGTTCTAAAATTAATGACTGCACTTAAACAAATTTGTAATCATCCAAATCAATATTTGAAGAAGCCAAATCCCGACCCAAACACATCTGGCAAAATGATGCTACTACTCAGTATTTTAGAAAATATTTTAGATAATAACGAAAAAACATTGATTTTCACGCAATACAAAGAAATGGGTGATTTACTTGCTGAAGTAATAGAAAAGAACTTTAATTCCATTCCACTCTTCCTTCACGGAGGAACTACCCGCAAGCAACGCGATGAATTAGTAAATAAATTCCAGGAAGGGAAAAGCAACAGTATATTTATTTTATCATTAAAAGCTGGTGGAACTGGACTGAACCTGACTGCTGCGAGCAATGTTATTCATTATGATTTGTGGTGGAATCCAGCTGTAGAAGCACAGGCAACTGACCGTGCATATAGGATAGGACAGCAAAGCAACGTAATGGTTTACCGCTTATTAACCAAGGGAACGCTTGAGGAAAAAATAGATTTGATGCTAAATTCAAAGAAAGAACTTGCAAATTTAACCGTAGTAAGTGGCGAGAAATGGATTGGAGAATTATCTAATAAAGAATTAAAAGAATTAGTAAGTTTATCGTAGGAAATTTGTGTTTTCAGTGTTCTTTCTCAGTGTGTTCTGTGGAAAAATCTTTCTCCACAGAACACACTGATTATTTCACAGAGTCCACAGAAATATCAGTGTTTTCAGTGTTCTTTCTCAGTGTCTTCAGAGGATAAATCTTTTTCCGCTGAAAACACTGATTACCTAAATAATTCCAATTTGAACATTCCTTCCTGAAAAGAAAACTCCGGGCATATTTTTCCGTTTTTTAAGGACTCATTAATTATATGCAAAGTGCCACCACCCCAATTTTCAAAAAGTCCCATTAAATAAAATATTTTAGCAATAAGTTTATTACCGGGTCTTGATGGATGCTGTCTTTTTAATGATTCAATGCTTATGGTAGGTTTAAACATTTGAGCAGGATTATAAAAAATTACTTTTTGTGGACGCACTTCAACGGTGCTTTTAATACTCTGACGATAATCCCTGTGTACAATCATATTTACAAGTGCTTCTCTTAAAACGCTTTCAGGATATTCAAAAATTATAGTTCTGTTTATACCTTGTTTTTCAGTTTTATTTTTTAAAGTGTCTAAAAGAAAAGACAATGTAAATTTGAAATTTGAAATCAGATTCCCTTTAAATTCTTTATCGTTAAGAATTTTGTCATAATTTGAATCATCGATAAATTGACCGGATTTAATTTCGTAATGGTTCATAAAGTGCTTTTCTGTTTTTTTACCAAATAAAAGAAGGGCTGCATTCGTTATTTTTCCATTTCGAAGAATATCAAGTTTTTCCAAAATCATTTCTGTAGGCAATAAAAGATTTTCATTCAGATTGCGTAGAGAATTTGCAGTTTCAAGAAATTCCATTAAAGTATCAACATCTATATCGTTTATGTCAGCATCATCTCTTGTCAGATAATCGAAACCATAGCCATTGAAACGCTGCTGTAGCAAATATTCATATTGTTCCCTTTCAATACGCTGATTAACTGCACCTACTCTTAAAAAGGGTCTGCCAAAAGCAAGATGTGGTTTTAAAGGGCTTTCATCAACCGTTACTACAACACAATTCTTATTATTAATTTGAATTTTTTCGATTGTTGGATAAATTTTTGGGTCGCTGTTTAATTTTATTGAATTTGCTATATCTTTTAAGGTGCCATCAGAAACATCTTGCCCAATAACAGCACCATCATCAGTTATACCAAATATTAGATAACCACCTTCAGTATTTGCAAAAGCTATTATTGTTTCAATAGCTTCACGCATCATTGAAGTTGACTTTTTAAATTCAATGGTTTGCGATTCACCTTGTGATATAATTTGAAAAAATTGTTCTTCTGTCATATTTATTTTAAATCCACAAATTCAAACAAATCTTTCACAAATATACACAAATTTGTGTTTCATTTGCGGATATTTGCAGATAAATCTTCCTCCCCTAAAAACAATGATTTAATTGTTTTCAGTTTTCAGCTTTAAGCTAAAAGGAGTCGGCTGTCTGCAGTCAGCTATCGGTAGTCAGCTATCGGATTTTAGTTGTTAAAATTATTTTCCAATTCCTGATTCCTAATTCCCAGCCACCAGTTTCCGATTCCTAAATCCCGAATCCCGACCGCATCTTCAGAATTCCTGACCCCATAACGAAAATAAAGGAGTTAGGAGATTTGCCTCGTAAAGAACAATTTCGCAAATTATAACAAAAAGTATGTCATTCTGAACGAAGTGAAGAATCTCAAACTCTGTGGTAGCAATGACTTGTGAGATTCTTCACTTCGTTCAGAATGACAAAACTGCGAAATAGCAAACTACGAGGCATCAGGAGTTCTGATCTTATTATCACCATTCTTTTAATTTGTTTATTACAAAACTCTTTACTTTCTGAGCTAAAATGATAGATTTCTCTGCTTCCTCTGCTGAAGGGCTATAAAAATCATCAGGATAACGAAGTTCAACTGCATATTCAGATATTATTTCAATGCCATCTAATTCAATAAATGTTGCATCAAATTTTTTACAATTTGCTAATAATATTTCAATCTTATGTGTTTTCTGAGGAGATATATCTTTAGAAATTAAATATGCTTTCAAGAATTTTTCCACTGCTTGCTGCGAATGAAAACAAGAAGAATCTAACAATTTCTCAGCAGAGGAGAAGCATAATTTAGCAGTTTTTAAATCATTGTCTGCTTTAATAAGCCATTTTCGAACAATATCTTTTATTCCTTCGACCATATGTATTTTCCTTCCTGATGTATAACTCTTGACAAAGTTGGAAGATTGATTTCATTATAAAATGCACCTTTTTCTTTAAGAATAATATCAACATCGTAACCTAATAATGCAAACTCTTTTCGTAATGATGATAATTTTTCTAATTTCCATTTACGTTCAAATGAATGATCTATTAAAACAGCAAAATCTATATCACTTTCCTCACTTGCGTTTCCACGGGCATAACTTCCAAAAAGTATTATATTTTCAGTGTTTTCTATTAATTCTAAAATTAAATCTTTAATTTTTTTTATATCAGTTTTGTTAAGCATAATAAAATCATTTTATGAAAAATTTCAGTGTGTGCAGTGGATAAATCTTTTTCCACAGAACCCACTGATTATAGTAGAATTTACAAAATATATTGTATATTTTCTATTAAAAACTTGAAAGCAGGAATTATTTCAATTTCCTTATCATCTTTTATTACTTTGTCAGAAGTATCGAATGTAACAATAAAAGCTTTCCTTTGATTAAAGAATTTCATCGCCTCAAGCAGTCCTTCTATTTCTCTGTCAGCATTATCGTTTGTTAATTCGTAACAAACCTGCACTGGTATTTGAGTTGAGTTTTTATTCATTACAATAAAATCACATTCTTTTTTGAAGTTGAAGTAGTAAAGTTCCTGATAACGTCTTTTTAAATGCAAAAAAATCAAATTCTCAAATTTTCTTCCCTTGTCTTCTGTAAAAGAGATTGAATTAACATTAATTAAACCATTATCAATTGAATAAATCTTTTTTGGATTAACCATTTGTGCTTTAACAGAATTGCTATACATTGGCAATAAAAAAAACAAATATGAAAGTTCGAGATAAGACAGCCAATTCAAAACAGTGCTTGTTGCCCCGATTGAAAGCGGTTGCTTAAGTTTTGAAGCAGTGATTTTATTTCCTACATTTGAAATCAAATAAGAAGATAAACGCTGAATAGTTCTTATATCCTTAATGCCATATCTCGCAACAATATCTCTAATAAGAATATCATCGAATAAAGTAGATAGTTGCTCACTATCATTGGATTTTAAGTATTCCGGAAACCCACCTGTTTTTAAATAGAGTTCTAAACTATCTGAATTTGGTAAAAGTTCTTTAAAAGCTAAAAACTCATTATATGAAAATGGGAATAGTTCTTTTGTAATATGCCTGCCAGTAAGTTTTGTTCCCAACTCATAGCTAAGCAAAGAAGCATTGGGGCCAGTTATAACTACCTGAAAACCTTCATCAAGTTTTTGCCTAATGTATATTTCCCATTTGTCAACTAATTGAATTTCATCAAAGAATAATATTTTTGAATTCTGCTTTTTGATTATATTATCTATTTTTAAAAAATCATTTAAAGAAAAGCCATAGAGTTGAGGTGTTTCAAAATTTATATAAATATATTCTTTTAAATTAAGTTCTTTTATGATTTGCATAAGTAGGGTGCTTTTTCCACATCTTCTTATGCCAGATATTATTAATGCATAAGAACTTTGTAACTTTATATTTGAGAGTAATTCTCTTCTTAAGCCATAATCCAGAGTTTCAATACGGTTCCGTTGTTGTTCAGAAACTTGTTCTATTGTCTTTTCTAATATCATTTCTCAATTCTGTTTTCTACAAAAATACAAAACTGTTTGATACAATCAAACAGAATCCTTTTGAATTTACAAAATATATTGTTTATTTTCTAATAAAAACTTGTAAGCAGGATTAATTTCAATTTTTGTGTTTTCAATTTGCATTGATGATTCTTCATCATAAGTAACTATGATACAACGATTTATATTTAGGTAACTGCAACAGGCGATTAATCCTTTTATTTCTCTTTGCTTTGTTTCAGCATTGCTTAAAGTATAAGAAACCTGAACGGGAGTGTAGTTATTATTATTTTTAATTATAAAATCGCATTCATAATTATCTTTAAAATAATTTATATTGTAATCAAATTTCAATAACTCTAATGCAATCAAATTTTCAAGTAATTTACCTTTATTCTCTGAAAATGAAAAATCAAGAGCAGTCAAAATTCCATTATCAATAGAATAAACTTTTTTTTCACTTTTTTGCTGTTTAATTTCTGAATAATCAAACTTATTTATTGGAATAGCTGAAAATGTATGAAAGTTAGATATTAAATTTTTAAGTATATTTTTCATAAATCTTTCGTTACTTTAGCGAAATAAAATAATTAAATTTCGTTTAATTGACTAAGAAATTTATTGTTTATTATATATCAGTGTGTTCAGTGGATTAATCTTCTTCCACAGAACATACTGATTTTATGATTAATGGTTTATGGTTTATGGTTTATAGTTTATAGTTTATGGTTTTATACCAAGTTGTTTTCATAAATATACTTAAAGTGTCATTCCGAAACTTTAAATGAAGTAAGAGCTTTATTTAAATGGAGATGACATCAATTAATAATGTCTTATCATAATAGAATTGCATGAAATCCCCCCTATCCCCAGGGCTGATACGTTCTTTGAAATACTCTTTCCAGCCATACTATCAACTTGTTGTTCGTATGACTGGGAAACGTTTCCCAGTTCCTTTATTTTCATTATAGGAACAAGTTCCCTGAAATTTTAAAAATGGATATATCAAAAAGTTAGAAAATATTTGTAAAAATTGTGGAAATAACAGATTTGAGAAAGTGTATATTAAAAAGTATTTCCACAAGTGTCTTTGAATTCAATAAAATAAGTCTATTTTAAATTAATAGTTTAAAAGAAGAAGATATTTTTATAATCCACTTTCCTTTCACGCCATTGCAACTTTGTTTAAGTGCTTGAAAAGAAAATATCCAAAAATATTCGATATTAAATTTAAAAATGTAATATTAATTAATATTCTGTCTTTTATTGCAATATCTAAGATAAATTCTAAAAAAATAACCGCAACCAAACAAATTATTGATATAATATAAGGCATTTTAGCAAGTTTCAATTGTCTGGTGCTAATATTAGGTTTTTCTTCAACTATGTTTCTATAATATTTGTCAATATTGAAAACTACCCACATAATGTTCATAGTTAAATAATAAAGTATAGTTTTCTCCAAACCAAGAAACATTATGCTAAAAAATATGATAAATGCTATTCCTTCAAATACGTTTAATATAATTTTTGCCGGTTTCATTAACAAATCTCTACTTTTTTTAATAAACTTTCAATATTTAAAATTAAATAAAAATATTATATAAAACAAATAAAACTTCAAACTTCAGAACTAAAACAAAGGAGATAGAAGATTTGCTTCTGAAGAATGATTTTGTAATAATTTGCGCAATTATTCTTTACAAGGCAAATCTTCTAACTCCTTTATTTTCTTTATAGTATCAGTAGTTCTGGAATTCTAAACCAATTATTATTTTAATATTTAATATTCTTTTTGTCATTTAAGAATAAATTCAATAATTTTGTTGTTTTGTAAATAAAAATATTATTAGGAAAATATTGAATATAGAAGAAAATAATTCAAAAATAGTACAAAGCATATTAGATAAGATTGAATACCAGTTAAGGAATGAATTTTGTCTTAATGAAGGAAGCAAGATTCTTTGTGCAGTAAGCGGCGGAGTAGATTCCATTGCAATGCTTGACATACTTTACTTAATATCGAAAAAACTAAATCTGAAACTGTTCGTTTCTCATTTTAATCATAAATTAAGAGGTGCTGATTCCGAAAGCGACGAGAAATTTGTTAAAGATGTAGCAAAATATTTCAAACTTCCATTTTACTCCTCAAGCGGAAATGTTAAGGAATATGCAAAGGAAAATAGTTTAAGCATTGAGCAGGCGGCAAGAGATTTACGTTATAAATATTTTGAACAAATTAGCAATTCGCTCGGATGCACCCATATTGCTACTGCTCATACCGCTAATGACTTGGTGGAAACTTTCTTTTTAAATCTATTTAGAGGCACCGGTTTAACTGGATTAAGTGGAATACCGACAATAAGACGCATTGCGAAAAAAATTGTAGTATTCAGACCATTACTCAATTTTTCAAAAGCAGAATTAATTGAATATGCAAAAATCAGACGATTACGTTGGCGCGAAGATAAGACCAATACAAATCCAATGTTCACCAGAAATAAAATAAGAAATGAGCTTCTCCCCTATTTGGAAGCAAACTTTTCTCAAAGTGTTACTGGTACAATAAGACGTGCTGTTTCCTTAATCAACGCTGCCGATAGGCACATTTCACAAAGCTTAGAAGATTTGATTAAAGATGCAACGATAAAGAATGTAAAAGATAGAGTAGAAATTCGCATAAATGCCTTAAAAACAAATAGCACTTTTATACAGGGAGAAATTGTAAAAAAAATCCTCTCTGATAATTTTGAATTGTTTACTACAACTATGAATACTATTGAACGAATCCTCGAACTATGCAATTCACAGGCAGGAACAATTTACGAAATCAATAGTAAATATTCTGTATTAAGAGACAGAAATTCAATTATATTTTATAAAAATGATAAAATTGATGAAATTGATTTAATTATTGAAAAAGTAGGAAATTACAAAGTAGGCAATTTCGAAATCAAATTAACAAAAGTAAAGCAAAACGAAGTTCGTTTCTCCCCCGATGCATTAGTTGAGTATTTCGATTCAGATTTAATACCAAATTTTATGCAGCTAAAATCATGGCAGCAAGGTGATAAGTTCACTCCACTCGGATGCGATGACGAAATGAAACTCAGCGATTTCCTTATTAATATGAAAATACCTTTAATTGATAAACAAAATATATTACTTTTAAAATCTAAAGATGAAGTTATTTGGGTTTGTGGTTTAAGAATTTCTAACAAATTTAAAGTAACTGATTCTACTACGAATTATTTAAAAGCTGAATTTAAGGTTTTACCAGAACAGGAAAAATAAAATAATTCTTTTTTTTATTCGTTTATAATTAGTTGATATGCTTAAAAAAGTAAGCATTTTCAAAGTTTTAAATTTTTACACAGAAGGAGACAGCCAATAATGGATGGCGATATAAAACTGATACTTGTAATACTTTTAAGTTATTTAGCAGGTTCAATACCAACAGCAGTAATAATCAGCAAGAAATTTTTCGGCTTTGATATACGCGAAAAAGGCAGTGGCAATATGGGAAGCACTAATGCTTTTCGCTTGCTCGGCTGGAAATGGGGAGTAACTGTTCAAATTGTAGATATATTAAAAGGTGTTTTTGCTGTTATTGTTATTGCAAATTTACTCGGAGACGGAATTTCATTTTTATCAATAGATTTTTTCCAAGATAAAACAATTGTCCAATTCATTGCCGGTATGGCAGCGGTATGCGGACACATCTGGTCTATGTTCGTTGGTTTTAAAGGCGGTAAAGGCATAAATACTACTATGGGAATGTTAATTAGCATTGCTCCTGTTGACATTAGTATTGCAATAGGAATTTTCCTTATTGCAGTGCTTTTCTCCGGTTATATTTCTCTCGGCTCTATTGCAGGTGCTATCGCATTTCCATCTTCACTGTTCCTGCGTTATAATATCTTCGGAGTGGACATACCAAGCTATAGCATTATTATTTATTTCGCTTTAGCAATTGCAATTCTGATTTTATATACCCACAGAACTAACATTTCCCGTTTACTTAAGGGAACTGAAAACCGCTTTGCAAAACTGCAAATCTTAAGAAAAAAATAAATTTTGAGCTGTGCCACACTTTCAAAGTGTGGCACAGCTTTTTTACAATACTTTAAAAGAGATTATTGATGTCCTATATATAGAACTCCTGATGCCTCGTAGTTTGGTATTTCGCATTTTTTATAATATGAAGTAAATTTCAACATAAGTATTACCAATAGGTTATTCGTTATTACTAATGACAAATGACTAATGTTGTAATTCGTTAAAAGACTTATTATATTGTGTCATTTCGAAACGAAGTGAGAAATCTCACAAGTCATTGCTACTACAGAATTTGAGATTCCTCACTTCGTTCAGAATGACACTTTATTCGGATAATTTGCGCAATTGTTCTTTACGAGGCAATTCTCCTAACTCCTTTATTTTCGTTATGGGGTCAGGAGTTCTGGATTTATAGAATTTTTTACAGAATGTATAAGAATAAAAATATTTTTAAAAAATATTTTGAAAATTGAAAAATATTATATAAATTTGTAATTCTAAAATATATTAGAAAGAAAAGAAATGGCAAAACAACAAACTTTTGGCGACAAATTAAAAAAGAAAAAACAAGCAGACCTTGGAATAAATGTAAAAGTGATAAAAGGAATGAACACCGATAAAGGTTCATTGTTTTATCTAGAGCGTTTTGTCAGGGTAAAAGATGCTTCTGAAATTGAAAAAATTGACATATCATAATAAGGGTAACAATGAAAAAAGGAATTCATCCATATTATCATACAGTCGAAGTAGTAATGACTGATGGTTCATCATTTAAAACACGTTCTTGTTATAAATCAGACAAAATGGTTCTGGAAATTGACTCTAAATCCCATCCATTCTTTACTGGCAAGCAGGTATTAGTCGATACCGCTGGTAGAGTAGATAGATTTAAGAAACGCTTCGAAAAAACACAACAAATTAGAGAAACAAGGAGTAAAGTATGATTCAGAGCAGTATTCACCCAATGCAAACCGGAAATACATTCCGTCCCAATAAGAAAACTGTTAAAAAGAAACATAATCCTTTAAGACAATCCCGCGTTATTGATTATCTTAATCCAAAATTTCTTGGAAGGTTCACTAACGACCAGGGCAAAATCTTACCCCGCAGGATTACTGGCCTTTCTGCTTATCAACAAAGACAAATAGCAAAAGCAATCAGATTTGCAAGACATCTTGCTCTTATTCCTTTTGTTGCTCAAGATGTTTCTTGATATAATTTAAAAATATTTTTTATAAGTCCAATCCATTTTGTGTTTTGGACTTTTTTTTTTACTCAGATATAAAATTGAGAACTCCTGATGCCTCGTAGTTTGTTGTTTCGCATATTTTATAATAAAAAGATAAATTTTAAATGAGTACTTTCATTAAGTCATTAGTTATTCGTTATTCGTTATTCGTCATTAGTCATTAGTCATTAGTCATTAGTCATTAGTAGTTAGTAGTTAGTAGTTAGAAACTAATAACTAATGACGAATGACGAATAACTACAGAACTCCTGACCCCTCGTAGTTTGCTATTTCGCAGTCTTGTCATTCTGAACGAAGTGAAGAATCTCACAAGTCATTACTACCACAGAGTTTGAGATTCTTCGCTGCGCTTCAGAATGACAACTTTTCAGGGTAATTTGCGAAACTATTTTTTACGAGGCAAATCTCCTAACTCCTTTATTTTCGTTAAGGAGTCAGGAGTTCTGAAGTTAATGATACCAAAGTATTTGAATTTTATACCAAATCGCTATCTAATAGTGCAAAATCATAATGTCATTTCGAAACGAAGTGAGAAATCTCAAAGTCTGTGATAACAATGAGTTGTGAGATTCTTCGCTGCGATTCAGAATGACAGATTATATTACCATTTTTGTTAGAGGTTTGGTATTAAAGATAAAGATATCCTACATCTGCAAGATGTAGGACATCTGGTTTAAGAATTTTTGCAGAATAAAAGTAAAGATGTCATTTGTAAACGAAGTGAGAAATCTCACAAGTCATTGTTAATACGATGCTTGAGATTCCTCACTTCGTTTCGGTGGTTTTCAATAAAAGTTTTAAAAAAATGATTTTTAAAAAGATTTTTCAAACAAACGCTGCTGATGACAATCACATCAGTGGCGATTTTTTTTATAAGGATTTTTCTGAAAAGAAACCCTTAATTATTATTTCACATGGTTTTAAAGCACATAAAGATTGGGGCTTTTTTCCTTATACTGCTCAAAAATTTTGTGATGCGAATTTCCTCGTTATTACTTTTAATTTTTCGATGAATGGATTTGATAATTCTTCAAATTCTTTCAAATATGTTGAAAAATTTGCACATAATACAGTAAGTCTGGAAATAAAAGATTTAGAAAATCTCATTGAATTTTTATCGAATAAAAGCAGATTAAGCTTTCAATTAGATAAGTTTTGGAACAAAGAACTGTATCTGCTCGGGCATTCAAGAGGTGCAGCGATTTCTTTGATAGTCGCAAAAAAGAATTTGAATATAACAAAATTGGCTTTGTGGAATCCCATTGCCACTTTTGACAGATGGACGGCAAGACAAAAAGAAATCTGGCAAGAAAAAGGATTTTTAGAATTCAAAGATAATTCACTAAATTTGAATTTGAAAATTGACATAAAATATTTAAAGGATATTCAAAATAATGAATATAATTTAATAAAAGCAATTAATTTAATAAAAAAACCGCTCTTACTCCTTTACTGCGAGCAGGATAAGATAGTAAAAAAAAGTGAATTTGAACAATTAATTAATAATATAGAATCTAAATTTAAATACATAGTTAATATTCCTAATACCGGTCATACTTTTGGTATTAGTGAAAAAATGCAAAAATCTACAGAACAATTAGATTATGCAATAAATAAAACAATAGAATTTTTCAAAAGAAATGAATGACATACATAAAAATACTGAAATAGAATTTCGAGAAGAAAATATAACTGAACTAGACAGCTTGAAAGCCAATAACTTTCATTACAGCATAAATACTATTACAAAATGGCAGTTATTTTTATTTATTTGCTTTCTTTGCAGTAGTTGCGAGTTGATTGTAATCGGAGAAAAGCAAAAAAGTGAGCCAATATTAGACTATAGCAAAAACACTCCATTTGGAATTGTTATGCGTTTTAAAATGCAATTAGACAGCAATAACGAAAAGTACGCAAGTTTGCTGTTAGCTTCTCCTTTTGGTAAAAAATATAATGCTTTTGAAAGGTATGAACTGCAAAGCGAAGTATCACGCTTTAAACGCCAGATTATAAATAAAAATATTACCGATTACCAAACGGATACACTTTCAGATAGTCGGCTTAATGTAAAATTAGAATTAGATTATATCCACAATGTTTTTTTCTCAACTCAGAAAATTAAAGAAAACTGGTATATTATTGATTTTCAATGCCAGTAATTTACAAATGACGTCTTAACTTCTTACTACCCAAACTTTACGAAAGTTAAGAAACTTTCGCAAAGTAAAGAGCTAAATACTTTCGTAAAGTTTCTGAACTTTGCGAAAGTTTAATCTCTAACTCTCCCAAATTTACGTATTATTTTATATTATTTTTTAATAAATATAGAATAGTAGCAGTTTATCTTGAATTTTATCTTGAATTATCTATTACGTATTTATTGTTTAAGGATTTTACGCTCTTTGTTGAAAATTAACTCCCAAATAAATTTGGTAGTTAATCTAAGAATTAGAGTATCACCATAATTTATTATGGTGATTTGACTAGTGTAATAATTTATTGAAAACCTAATAAACATTTCTTGTCATTCCGAAACGAAGTGAGGAATCTCAAGTTCTGTAGTAGCAATGACTTGTGAGATTTCTCACTTCGTTTCGAAATGACACAATATAATAAGTCTTTTAACGAATTACAACACTAGTAGTAAGAAAAATGTATGCGTTTTCCTACTAAAGAAATCTTTCAATTATGTAAAATTGGGAGAGTTAGAGTTTAATTAATGTCATTCCCATTTAAATGAAGCACTTCCTTTATCGTGGGTTACCAATGACATCTTTACTTTTGTTTTACAAATCATTAAGAAAGTATTTAAAGTAGATGTCCTACATCTCGAAGATGTAGGACATCTTTAAAATGTTCATAAGTCTTTTTAATTGTATAAAAATTATTTTTAAGATAGATTCTGACATCCGTCAGAATGACACATTTTGTCATCTCCATTTAAATAAAGGTCTTGCTTTATCGTGGGGTTCAGAATCAGAGCTGATACGTTCTTTGTAATACTCTTTCCAGCCATACGATCAACAAGTTGATAGTATGGCTTTTGGCAATTTCTTACTGCTTTTTAGAAAATAATTTAAATTTTGAAGCCACTTATATAATAATTTCACTTATTTAATCATTCTATTAATCGAACATCATATAATTATTTCTTTAAAAATAAAGCATTTAAGACTTAAAGCCATACTATCAACTTGTTGATCTTATGGCTATAAAGAACTTATCAGCCCTGGGTTACCAATGACATCTTTTCTCAGTCATACTATCAACAAGTTGATAGTATGAATTATCTCTTGTCATGCTATCAGCTTGCTGATAGTATGACTGAAAAGCACTGTTTCAGAATTACACTTTTACTTATGTCATCTCCATTTAAATAAAGGTCTTGCTTTATAAGGGGGTTCAGAATGACAGTATAAATTAAATTTTACAGCTTCATTAATCATTAATCACTAATCATTAATCACTAATCACTAATCACTAATCACTAATCATTAATCACTAATCATTAATCACTAATCATTAATCACTAATTATAAGTCTAAATATAAACTGAAGCGATGCAGAGTTGCAGCTACACCGACTTGCGACATAGAATAATCGAAATTAAAATCATCAAGTTTTAAACCTAATCCTCCGGAAAGCCCGGCTAATTTTTTTTCGTTAGAAGGAGCAGAATATCGTCTTATATGGTTATCATATCCTAAGCGAAGCTGAACATATTTATTAAGATATAATTCCCCACCAATAGAAAAATTAGCGAATTTATCGAAGAAATTATCTGTTTCATCAGCTAAGTGATGCAAAGAGAAGTTAATTAGTAATGGAAGACCGCGTAGCAAATGGCTCACCCCAAGACGAATGTCAAGAGGAAGTTCATCTTTTGTGCCATCGAAAGTAGAAAGTTGAGTGCCGACATTAAGTATAGACATACCAACATTAGTTCTAATTTTCGGCATTAAATAAAGTAGTCCGGCATCAAGAGCAACCGCAGATGAATTGTATTTATCAATATTCATATAAATATATTTTGCAGTAACGCCGTAATATAAATTAGAATCTAACTCATTTGAATAGCAGACTGAAAGGTTTAAATCGCTGCTATTGAAAGAGCCAGTTTGATTTCCGTCTCTATCAGCCCGAGTGAAAGAACCATAGCTTGTATAGCTAATAAAACCAGCAAAAGTGCCAGTTTCTTCAAAATCTTTGATATAAGCAACATTGCCGGAATTAATATCTAATATGTGTTTAATAAATGAAGCAGAAAACCGTTTTTCGCTAACAGTATAAATTGAAGCAGGATTAATAGAGATAGTACCAGCATCATTTGGAATCGCAACAACTGCTCCGGCAAGTCCAGCTGTCCTTGCTGTTGAAGCATATCGCAAACTGTGGTAGGGAGATGTTTCGGCTTTTAATTCAAAAGAAAATAAAAAAGCAATTGCAATTAAGGAAAATATTATTTTTTTCATATTAATTTTTATTTATTTTTTTTGATATGTTTCATTTAATTTATTCCAGAAAAAACTTGGTGGTTTCACTGGTTTATGAGTCTGTGAATTTATAAATGTATGAATAGTATAGCCGTTAGAAATAATATCATTTCCGAGTAAAATTCTATAATCAAATTTTATAATCGGTTTATATTCAGTAATATAAGTTGTTTCAATATCAAGTAAATCATCGTAATGAGCTGGACTAATATATTTCACATTAGATTCAATGAGTGGAAGAAAATATCCCTTTTGCTCAAATTCAATGTAGGGTAAACAGAAAGCACGCATTAGTTCTGTTCTACCAACCTCGAAGAAAGTTAAATAAACACCATTATAAACGAAACCCATTTTATCGGTGTCAGCATATCGAACACGAATTTGAGTTGTATTTTTTAATTCTATTTTCTGAAAATTCATCTTAAAATACAAAATAATAAAAAAGTAAAATTACAAAAGCAAAACTAAAAAAAATATTTTTTTTTCTTTTACACTTATTTTTATTAATTTAACGTCTATAAAAAGAAAATATTTGTATAAAAGCATTTTAGGAGTAAAATAAATGAAAAAATCAATAATCTTTTGTTTAGCATTAGCTTTATCATTCGGTTTCCTCAGCGCCCAGCCGAAAATTGAAGTAGTCGGTGGCGATACTTACGATTGGGGAGTTGTTTCCTCAAAGAATGACCCTTTAAAAGCAAAAATAGAAGTAAAAAATGTTGGTGACCAGGTATTAACGATTACTGAGGTTAGAGCTTCTTGCGGTTGCACTTCAACTAATCTGGGAAAAAGTGATTTAAAACCGGGTGAATCAACTTTTCTTGATGTAACTTTAAGAACATCCGGACATGTTAACAATCTTCATAAAACAATTAGAGTTGGTTCTAATGACCCGGCTAATTCTTCAAAAATTATTCATATTAAAGCTAATGTTGTGGCTTTGTTACAATTAACACCTACACCATATTTTACATATCAGGATATGCAGGTAGGAAAAAGTTCTGTTGGGAAATTAAAACTTAAGAACAATTGCAATATTCCTATTACTATTTCTGATGCTGAAGTTCAACCAAAAAATATTGAATTTAGCGTAAAGAATAAACTCACTCTTCAACCTAATGAAGAGATTGAGCTATCTACTACTGTTATACCTGAAATAACTGGACAATACAATTGCTCAATTGTTGTAAAAACCGACCATCCTGATTTTCCAACATTAAGAATTGACGGATTTGGTAGAGTTAAAGAATCTCCAGTTTATAATAATAAATAATTTTAATTTTTTTAATTATTTTAAAAAAAAACATTTATTTGTTATTTAAAATTGTATTAAATTTGTAACTCATTTGTAATTGAATTCTTTTATTATAGAGGAAAATATGATTTTATTAAATAATCTAATTGAAAAAGAGTTTTTAATGTCAGTTCTTAATGAGGAACAGCAAGAAAACAAATATTTTAAATTTATGTCTCAGGAACCCGTTTTTGACTATTTATTAGCTAAAAATGGACCAGTCAAAGATGATGAACTTTTTCAAAATGAAGAAGAAATAGACGATGACGACGACGAAGATTGGGACGACGATGATGATGATTGGGATGACGATGATGACGAAGAAGATTGGGATGACGATGATGACGAAGATTGGGATGACGATGATGATGATGAAGATTGGGATGATGACGATGACGAAGATTGGGATGATGAGGATTTCGACGATGATGACGATGAAGATTGGGACGACGATGATGATGAAGAAGATGACGACGACGAAATCTAATTCGATTTATTTTCAAATACACAATACTTTTTAAAAGAGCGTTTAATTAGAACGCTCTTTTTTTTAACTCAACAGCTATCACTTTCAGCTATCGGCTAACGGCTATCAGCTAACGGCTATCAGCTATCAGCTATCGGGTTAATGATTTCTTTACCATAAAACTTTACGGAAGTAAAGAAACTTTCGCAAAGTAAGAGTTCCTTATGCCTCGTAGTTTAAAATTTCCCAGTTTATAAAATTAAAACTCTTATTTTAAAAGTTATTTACCAAGCAGTCATTCGTCATTCGTAGTTACATACTAACAACTAATACCATGACTAATGATTAAAATATCCCTTTGTCCAAATTCATTAGAGAAAAAAGATGGATTCTGACATCCGCCAGAATGACAATTTTTAAAACTCGCCATAAGAATAAATGAACTCTAATTTATTTATAAAGTCAAAAGTCATATCAAATTTTAAAATCTGAGTTATATTTCCGAAGACATCATACTCATAAGTATTATAATAATCACTACCATAGTAATAATGACGAGTAAACTTTTTTATTATGTTTCCTTTTTCATCATATTGGTATTTATGTTTTATATTTGTTGAAATAATTCCTTGAAAATTATGATTTTCTTCTGTTAAATTATTCTTTTCATCATAAACATATATACAGCTATCATTTACAACACCTAACGAATTATAATATAATTCTTTTATTTTTTTTCCTTTTTCATTATAGAAATATTTCTCATATCTTGTCAATTTATCTTTGCTAAACTCTCTTTTTTCAATAAGTTTATTATTAACATTATAATAGTATGTAGTTTTATTAGATGAATTATTCTTTTGACTTTCAATCAATACTTCATTTTCATCATATTTATAATTAATTGAATAATTGCGAAAACCAGTTTCATTAAAATATTCCACAATCAAATTGCTATTCTTATCGTATTTATAACTATGCAACTTTTCAATTAATCCATTAGAATCAGACCATATTTCAAGTGTTTTTTGTTGGTTGTAATTGTAAGAACAAATGTATTTATTTATAATATTGCCAATACTATTAAAAACAATTTTACTAACAATTAAATTGTCAATATAATTATATTTTATTGTATAATTTACATTCCTTAAGTAATCTGAATCTATATAATCGCTATGTATTATATTTTCATAAAGTTTTTTTGGATAATTTAGACAAGAGAAGTTGAACTTTTCTTTATTATAAATTTTATTTTCAATCAAATTTCCAATTTTATCATAAGTAGATAAACAAATAAGCTCCTTTGAAATTGAATCACTTTCACCTATTTGATAAACACTGCTAAATAGCTTACACTTCGTAAATCCACCTTTGACTTTATAAGCAATTTCATCAATGTTTTCTGTATTCTCGCTTTCATTTGAGCAAGAAACAATACCTATTATTAGAAAAGAAAATGTGAGCAATGTTTTGATAATTCTTTGCATAATAAAAAATAGAGAAAAATTTGTTTAATTATGTTTTAAGATGAAGTTTTTGTATGTAATTACTTCAACACAGTATAAATAGGACCTTTCGGGGTCAATTTGCTTTCTATTAAATGAACCTGAAAACTGCTCATTTCTCCAAAATAAAAAGATTTGTATTTTTCAACTTCTTCCTTAAATTGAGGATTATTAAAACTCTTTAAACGGCAGAGCGTTATATGCGATTTAAATGGATTTGTTTCCTTAGGAATTTTAAAAGCAATGAGTTTTTTCTCAATATTTTTAAAAATGTTTTCTAAAATATTTTCTTCATTTTTTATATTTACGTAAAGCACCCTCGGATTTTGTGGCTTTGGAAAACAGCCCAATCCCTCGAAAATCAGTTTAGAATCAAAACTTTTTAACTCTTCTGTTAAAGCATTTATTATTTCTGGAATTAATTCAATTTTAGTATCGCCAAGGAATTTGAAAGTAAAATGAATATTTTCAGCTTCCACCCACTTCCCGCTGCAAAGATTATAGAATTTCCTTTTAAAATCAAAAAGATGCTGAACGAATACATTTTTATCAATGTATGCACCTATAAATAAACGTTTTACATCAGATTCACTTTTCATAATATTAAATATTTAAATAATTACAAATTTTTTTAATAATTTAATGAAAAATGAAGAATTTCCAAAATACTTTTTAATCTGATAATTCATCAGATGACTTCCCAGTTATCTGATGAATTGATTCATTAATGAAATTAGATATATAAAATAATCAGGAAAAATATTTCTTCTATTATTTTGATAGTATTTATTTATTTAAATAAAAATCAATATTTTTTTCTAATCAGTAATAATTTACAAAAAACAGATTCATACTATAATCTAATGAGTTTTTTTGTTCATCTAAAAACTTCAGATAATAAAAAAACTTAACAAATCATCGTTTGAAGTCGTTTGATGACCATTTGAAGTCGTTTGATGACCATTTGAAGTCGTCAAAATATTATCAGTTTTAATAAAATGATTGTTTGCATTTGTTTAATGATAAATATTAATGGGAAATAAGAACAGTTCTATTCTTTAAGCATACTCCTCCATCTTTGGCTGACGATAAACATTTATTAAATCGTGCTGTCATTCTACTTATCCCGTTAGGGATAGAATATTTGTAACAATGTTTTTTAGGGTGCCTTTTTATTCCGTAGGAATTAAATATTTAATTGGCTTTTTTAACATATAATCCCTAACGGGATAAGCACAGTCGCGGTTATTCCTGTTACAAATATATAATTCCTACGGAATAAATTTTAAAGATACAGTTTCTTTTTAACACCCTTTTATACAAAAACTAATATTTGTGTATAATCGTTAGCTTGAGAGGGGCAGGGGTGTGTTCTTCAGCTTTCGGTTTATGGTTTATGGTTTTCGGTTTATGGTTTATGGTCATTGGTTTATGGTCATTGGTTTATGGTTTTCGGTGGTAATTAAGTCATTAGTTATTTGTCATTCGTCATTCGTCATTCGTCGTTAGTAAAAGAAATAATACCAATAACTAATGTTGTAATTCGTTAAAAGACTTATTATATTGTGTCATTTCGAAACGAAGTGAGAAATCTCACAAGTCATTGCTAACACTAATCTTGAGATTCCTCACTTCGTTTCGGAATGACAAGATTTTATAGTAAGGTTTTCAAAGGGATATTACACCAATGACTAATGACTAATGACCATAAACCATAAACTATAAACCATAAACCATAAACCATAAACCATAAACCATAAACCATAAACTATAAACTATAAACCATAAACCAATAACGAATTATATAAAGAACACACCCCTGCCTCTCTCAAGAGGGGAATGCGTAAGGTGGATTATCCTATTTCTTTCATTAAAAATCAAATTTTATTAGAAAAATTTTCTAAATGATTGTAAATTGTAAAAAATATTCTTCCATTATCTTTGAAAGTTATATATGCAACAATTGGATACTTTTAAAATCACTTTGCCAAACAAATTGGAATATTTGGATTTAGCCCAATTATTCGTTAGAGAATCAGCAAAAAAAATTGGTTTTTCCGGAAATGCTCTGAATCACATTGACATTGCTATTGAAGAAGCTGTTTCCAACGTAATGAAACACACTTACGATGCTGAAGAGAACAGAACATTTGATATTGTTTGTGAAAACATCAGAACTGGCGTAAAAATCACAATTAAAGAAATGGGATTGCCCTTTGACCCATCAATTGTAAAAAAATTCGAAATAGCTGAAAGCGTTGAAGAGTCAAGTGCTTCGGGCTTAGGGCTTTTCTTAATCAGTCAGGTAATGGACGAATATTCTTTCCATAATCTTGGAATAAACGGCAAAGAAACAACAATGATTAAACTGCTTCCTAATGCAAAAGAGATTGCTGAACAAGCGGAAGAAATCGCTGAACCAAAAGTAATTCAGGAAAAAATTGAGTATTCAATACGAGCAATGGAGCCACACGAAGCAGTTGAAGTTTCGAGATGCGCCTATAAATCACACGGCTACAGCTTTTTCGATGAGCATATTTATTTCCCGGAAAAATTAGTGGAACTTAATGAAAGCGGCGAAATGATTTCTGCTGTTGCCGTTACAAAAGACAATATTTTTATGGGGCATGCAGCTTTCCTTTTTCAGTATCCGGAAGATAAAATTGCAGAACTCACTTTCGTCTTTGTGAACGTAGAGTTCAGGGGGCAGGGAGCTTTAAACAGACTGAATGAGTATTTGTTTAGCGTTCCATCAAAAAGGGAACTACGCGGTGTTTATGCTTATGCTGTTGCGAACCACCCATTTACACAAAAAGCAATGGTTAAATACAATATAAACGATTGCGGAATTTTGCTTGCAACCAGCCCTGCTTCCTGGAAATTCAAAGGGATTTCTGACGATACTTCCCAAAGAATTAGCGTTGTTCTCTCTTTTAGATATTTAATTGAGCCAACAGCTAAGACATTATATCTTCCCAAAAAGCATAGCGAAATGATTCAAAAACTCTACAAAAACATTAATTGTAACGTAAACGAATACATTGTCCCGGAAAACAATACAATTGAACTTCCTGACGTTGGCGAAATGACTGTTGCAATCAATGAATTAGAAAGCTGCGGCGAAATTCACATAATTAAATTTGGGAAAAATACAGTTAAGGAAATTCGCAAAGCCACACGAAAAATGTGCTGCGATAATATTGCCTGCATTAACCTGTTTTTAAATTTGGAAAATCAAACGACAGCTTTTATAACAGAAGAAATTGAAAAATTAGGATATTTCTTTGCCGGAATTTTGCCGGAATCCAAAATAGGAGAGTCGCTGATTTTGCAGTATTTGAATAATATTGATTTCGATTATACAAAAGTGATTGCCTATACTGATGTAGCAAAGGAAATGTTAGAATATATAAAGAAAAATGACCCAAATATTATAGAAGATTAAAATGAAAGCGATTTATTCAGAAAACACAAAATTACATAATCCTACGAAGGAGTTTATTTCTCATAACCTGATTGAATATGCTGAATCGCCCGACCGAATGAACATAATCATTGAAGCATTGCGCTGGTTCAAAGAAATTGAAATTGTTCCACCTGAGGAGTTTAGCATAGATGATTTATTAAAAGTTCATTCAGTCCAATACATAAATTATTTGCAAAATGCCTATTCAGATTGGGTAGCAGCTGGACTGACAGCAGAAGGAGTTATGCCGGACTTTTTTGCTGTTGGAAAAATAAGGAAAGATTTTTTGCCGAAAAGTCCGTTTGCTCAAGCCGGCTCTTTTATGACTGACCTTTCTACTACAATCGTTGAAGGAACTTTCAAAGCAGCAAAGTATTCAGCTTTTTCCGCAATGACTGCTGCGAAATATCTTATTTCCGGTGAAAATTCAGTTTTTAGCTTGGGAAGACCTCCCGGACATCACGCTGGCTACGAGTTTTGCGGTGGCTACTGCTTTTTAAACAATGCAACCATTGCTGCAAAATATTTGCAGGACAATAGCCCAAATGGAGCTAAAGTTTGCATTCTTGATGTGGATTACCACCACGGAAACGGCACACAGGACATTGTTTTAAGGCAGGAAAATATGCTTTATGTTTCTATTCACGGGCATCCCGACAGTGCATATCCATATTTAACCGGGTATGAAGATGAGAACTGCGATAAAGTGCGTAACTTTCCTCTTAAAGGAAATATTTCTAATCAGGAGTATCTGGTGGTCTTAAAAAAATCAATCGAAGAAATAAAGAAATTCTCACCTGATTATTTCATTGTTTCTTTTGGAGTCGATACTCACGAATACGAAAACGAAGACCTCGGGACATTCCGTCTGACCACTGATTTTTATAAGGTAATGGCAGAAACTCTTCGTAAAGAATTGGCAATGCCGACACTAATTTTAATGGAAGGTGGCTACAAAATTTCCGTTCTTGGAGCAAATGTTACTAATTTCCTAGAACCGTATTTGTAAGTGGGATTGGCAATACAGCGATAAATCTCAAACACTGTGGTAGCAATGACTTGTTAGATTCATCGCTTCAGATGTTGCTATAATAATCGCAATTATTCTTTACGAGGCAATTCTATTAACTCTTTATTTTCATTATGAAGTCTGGAGTTC
>CAZCLJ010000004.1:0-42987 GCA_964499465.1 uncultured Hyphomicrobiales bacterium | reverse complement strand
ACTTCGTTTCGAAATGACACAATATAATAAGTCTTTTAACGAATTACAACACTATTAACCTATTAACCCAATAACCCAATAACCACCCATCATTAATCATTAATCATTAATCATTAATCATTAATCATTAATCATTATTTCAGCGTTTCCATCATCTTAATAATTGAAATTGTAAAAGTTTTCATATTGCTAATCATCCAGGGAAGAATAATCACTGTAACCAGAAAAACTGCAATCAATTTTGGAACAAAGGTTAAGGTTTGTTCAGAAATAGAAGTAGCTGCCTGAAAAATTGATATAATCAATCCGAGAATGAGTGAAACTAAAAGCAAGGGCCCGCAGATTAGGATTAAGTAGTAAAACGCATCACGAACTATTTGTATAACTAATTGGTCTGACATTTTCTTTCCTTTATCTAATAATACTTTTTAATAGTGAATCAATCACCAGATACCAGCCATCGACCAAAATAAATAGCAGCACTTTGATTGGCAGCGAAATTAATTGTGGTGGCAACAAAAACATACCGAGCGACATCAAAATACTGGCAATAATCATATCCATTACCAGAAACGGAACAAAAATTAAAAAGCCGATTTGAAAAGCCATACGAAGTTCACTAATCGTATAAGCCGGCACTATTGTCCAGGTGGACACTTCAGATATATCGTTTGGTTTGTCTTTTCCGCTCAATTTAATAAAAAGTCCTAAATCTTCTTCGCGGGTATGCTTTAACATAAACTCACGAAACGGCTGCACAATATTATCCACTGCCTGCGATTGAGAAATTTCCTCTCTCATATATGGCTGAATTCCTTTTTGATTTGCTTCGTTCAGAACTGGCTGCATAACGAAGAAAGTCAGGAATAGAGCAAGTCCAGTCAGCAATTGGTTGGGTGGCTGTGTAGCTGTCCCCAATGCCTGCCGCAAAAAGTGGAAGACTATTATAATACGGGTAAAGCAAGTCATCATTATCAGGATTGACGGGGCAAGCGTCAATACTGTAATTACAAGCAAGATTTGTAAAGTTAAAACTAAATCGTTGCTGCTGTCGGGTTTATCTACTGTTAAGGATACTTTGGGTAAAGTAATATTATTTGGCATCTGCTGTGATACTACTTCTCCACTCAATCCGATTAACAATAAAATAATTATAAAAAGTAAATTTATCTTCAATTTTCTTATTTCCTTCTTCACTCAAAAACAGATATTACAATCAATATGCCAGTTTCTAATTATTAATTATTAATTATTAATTGTTATTTTTGTCTGTCATTCCGAAGTATAGTGTTGTAATTTGTTAAAAGACTTATCATATTATGTCATTTCGAACCCCCAGATAAAGGAAGACATTTATTTTAAATGCAAATGAAATAAGGACATATGAAAAATTGAAAGTCAAAATCCCCTCTACCCCCCTTTTTCAAAGGGGGGAGAAGAATTTTCTTTTTAATTCCCCCTTTGAAAAAGGGGGGTAGGGGGGATTTCTTAGTGCTGTTCTGTGTTTCATTGGTTTTACAAAAAAGATGTCATTGGCAATCGAAGTGAGTAATCTCACAAGTAATTGCATCACAGAGTTTGAGATTCTTCACTACGTTCAGAATGACAGACAAAAGCAAAGATGTCATTGGCACCCCCCTTATAAAAGTTTTTTTTTCTGGGGGGGCGGAATGATACAAAATACTTAGCAATTCAACAAAACAACCCATCAGAATCACTAATCACTAACAATTAATAATTAATAATTAATAATTAATAATTAATAATTGTCTAATATTCTTCACTTGTATAAAAATAAACAATCTGAATATAGATTGAAAATAAATTTTTTTTATTAATAAATATTTATTAATTTTGTAGTCTTATTATTGAAAGGGTGAAAAAATGAATAAAATGACTTTAGTAAAGAATATGATAGCTGAACGAGCAACGGAAGCCCGTAAGCAAAAAGATGGCGAAAATTTTGTCGAAGTACCAAAATTTAAACCCGGCGATACAGTTATTGTTGCTGTTAGAGTAGTTGAAGGTGAAAAAGAAAGAATCCAGAATTTCAAAGGTATTATCATATCTAGACGTGGCGATGGCATTAATCAAACATTTTTAGTTAGAAAAATCTCGAATGGCGTTGGAGTTGAAAGAATATTTCCTTTATTTTCTCCAATGCTTCAAAGTATTAAAGTATTTCGTGAAGGTAAAGTAAGGCGTGCTAAACTTTATTATCTACGCGGGATGTCCGATAGAAAAATTAGGCAGAAGCTTAATTAATAAAAAATTGAAAATCCCTTTGGAAAGCACATTTCAAAGGGATTTTTGTTTTATTGGGGGTTATAACCTGATTAATTCATCCGATGACTTCCCAGTCATCGGATGAATAGATTAATTAAACAAAAAATCTCAATTTCTTGTTTATTAGATTCTATTATTTAGTAAACTCTAAGTTTCTATTGAATAAAGAAATTAGAATGGATTGTTACAAAAGTTAAAATATCATCAGCCATCTGATTAACTTATGGGTGAACAAAACAGTTTATATTATTAGATTAAATAATACTGACAAAAAACTTATCTTTAAAATATAAAAATATTGATATTTTTTCTTATATTTGATATATGATTAAAGAAAGTTTTTTGGAGGTAAAATGAGAAAGCTAATTAGTTTCGATTGGGCAGTAAAAAAAATATTGCGAAGCAAAGCTAATTTCGGGATACTGGAAGGATTTCTTTCTGAATTATTAAAAGAGGATATAAAAATCAAGCAACTTCTTGAAAGTGAATCCAATAAAGATACTTCCATTTCAAAATTCAATCGGGTTGACCTCCTAGTTGAAAACACAAAAGGTGAATTAATTATAATTGAAGTTCAAAACCAACGACAAATGGATTTTATGCAAAGAATGCTATACAGCACATCAAAGCTTGTCGTTGAGCATATCATTGAAGGTAATCCATTTGAAGAAATCAAAAAAATTATATCTGTAAATATCGTCTATTTCGATTTAGGACAAGGTGATGACTATCTTTATAAGGGCAAAACAGAATTCATCGGTTTAAACAAAAATGATTCACTTAAACTAAGTGATAAACAAAAAATTCTATTTAAAAAAGAAGAATTATCCTCAATTTTTCCAGAGTATTATATTATTAAAGTCAATAATTTTAATGATGTTGCAAAAAACACTTTAGACGAATGGATTTTTTTCTTAAAGAACGAAGAAATAAAAGACAACTTCAGTGCTAAAGGTTTGTCAGAAGCAAAACAAAAATTAGATATTTTAAAATTAAGTAAAGCAGAGCGAGAAATATACGAAGCATATCAATTTGAACTACATTATCAGGCAAGTATGTTTTTATCAACATATACACTCGGTAACATTGAAGGAAATATTAAAGGTCGAGCTGAAGGGCGTGAAGAAGGACGGGAAATTGGAGAACTTAATAAAGCTAAAGAAATTGCAATCAAGGCAAAGCAGAACAATCTTTCTATTGACACTATAATTACTTTAACTGGATTAAACGATGAAGATATTCAACAATTATAAGTTTTGTTCTAACTTAGTGTTCTTCGTTAAATCATTGTGTTCTTTGTGGTTATTTCTTTTAACACAAAGTGCACAAAGTATTTCACTAAGAACACAAAAAAGAATATTTTAAAAAGCAATACTTCTCAACTTAATAATTATTTACTATAAAAGTTATAATAAGTATTTTATGTAAATTGAGCAATAAACAACCAAGACCCCCTCCCTGCCCCTCTCAAGAGGGGAATAAGAATAGTGGATTAAAAAGTGTATCAACACAATACTTTTTCATTTCTCAAAAGAGAAATTGCGTAAGGTGAGTTAATAATTATTCATCTTTGGAAACATTTTAAAAAACAAAAGTAAATGAAATTTCAACAAATTTGGAAAAATAATTATTTAATTCTAATTCTTGTAATAGCATTAATACCGCGTCTTATTGCTGCTTTCTTTTCAATGGGTTATGGAATGCACGATGACCATTTTGGACCAATTGAGCAACCATTCCTAATAATGAACGATATTTCTGTTTGGGAAAACAAAGGTGAGCCACATGGTCACAGCATAATTTACCCTGCTCTTCATTATTATCTGTTCCTTGGATTAGAAAAAGTAAACATTACAGACCCTCAAGATAAGATGCTCATTGTTCGTGTTCTGCACGCATTTTATTCTTTGCTTATTGTTTATTTTGGTTTTAAAATAGCACGGCTCATCACTTCTGAACGAAATGCAAAAATAACTGGACTGATTCTCGCTCTGTTCTGGATTTTTCCATTTATGAGCGTTCGTAATCTAATAGAATTTGTATGCATTCCACCGCTTCTTGCAGGAACGTATTTTGTAATGCGAGATGAAAACAAAAAATCATACATTTTTGCTGGTGCTATGTTTGCACTTAGCTTCATTTTCAGGGTGCAGATTCTGCTCATTCCATTTGGTATTGGACTCATTTTATTATTTCAAAAAAAATTCGCACTGCTTATCTCACTTGTGATTAGCTTAATTGCTACTGCTTTTTTTACACAGGGAATAGTTGATTGGCTTGCATGGGGCTATCCTTTTGCTGCATTTTGGACTTATTTTTCCTATAATGCAACGCATAGCGGAGAATATACTTCTGGTCCTTTTTACAACTATTTACTTTTGCTTTTTGGAATACTCATTCCGCCAACAAGCATCTATTTCTTCAAAGATTATTTTGCAAACTGGAAAAATAAACTGATGTTCTTTTTCCCTTCATTTTTATATTTACTTTTCCATTCAATTTTTCCGAATAAGCAAGAACGTTTTATTCTGCCGTTTGTTCCTTTTTTTATAATACTTGGAAGTATAAATTTCAGTGAATATTTAAAGAAAAAGGTTTTTAAGTATTTTTGGATTTGGTTTTGGGTAATAAATTCCGTTTTATTAATTGTTTTTTCATTTACTTACAGCAAAAGGTCGCGGGTAGAATCATTTTATTATTTATCCAAAAAAGATGACGTTAAATCTGTCCTTGTGGATTGCGGAAAAATTGGCTCAATGTTTAATCCTACCTTTTATATGAATAAATATTCTGTTCCTGTTTATACAACTTGGGAAACAAATCCGCTTGACAGCATTATTCCAATTATAAAAGTAGAACCGAACTATATTATTATGTATGGCGATGACAACCAAAAAGAGCGGATTGAAACAATTGAAAGCCGCTTTCAAGGAAAAATGAAATTTGAAGTTGAAATAGCACCGAGCATAATTGATATGGCATTTTATCATTTAAATCCCAAACATAACAAGAACGAAACCGCTTATATTTACAAGTTGACTGATTAACTCGAAATCAGAACTTCTGAATCCTCGTAGTTTGTTATTACGCAATTTATATAGTTCTGATATTAAATAAATGAAATTTCACAAAATTGCTAATAAATAACTCCTAAATAAATTTAGGAGTTATTCTAATAATTAGAGTAACTCCATAATTTATTATACAGATTAACTGCGCAATTTTTTTTTACGAAGCAAATCTCCTAACTCCTTTATTTTCGTTATGGGGTCAGGAGTTCTGAATTTATTATGGAGTTTAAAAATCGCAATTATTCTTTACGGAGCAAATCTTCTAACTTCTTTATTCGTCTTAAAAGAAATAACCAAAAAGAAAACAATGATTTAACGAAGAGCACGAAGAATTAAATTTAAAATAATCAAGGTTTTTAATATTAGTAGCCAATGCATAAGGAGTGTGATTAATAAGAATAACCTCACATAGCTCATTCAAATTATTTTTATCTATATACAGAAAAATAAGAATAAAACAAATTATTTAATTATAAAATATTATAAGAAATATAATATATTTTTTGTATTTTGAAAATATTATTAATATTGTAAAAAATATTAGGATATATATTATGGAAGATTATGACATATTAAATCGCATTGAAAATAAAGATATTAAGTTAGTATCAAGCAACTTAAGGTTTGATAATATTCAAACAAAAATCTTTAATGCTATACCCAATATAGTGTTTTTATTGAACAAAACACGACAGATTGTATATTCAAACGAACTACTTCTTAAATTTGCTGGGTTTAAAAGCATTGATGAAGTATTGGGAATGAGACCGGGCGAGGTTTTGAAATGCAATCATGCCTTTGAAAATGAAAATGGTTGCGGAACTTCAAGTTTTTGCAATACCTGTGGAGCATTTAAAGCAATTTTATCAAGCATTAGAGGGCAGGAAGATATTCAGGAATGCAGAATAATTCAGGAAACTTCCGGCGATGCTTTGGATTTTCGTATTTGGACTACCCCGATTACTATTAATAAAGAAGAGTTTATTATCTTTTCAATTGAAGATATTAGCAGTGAAAAAAGGCTCCAGGTATTCGAAAGAATATTTTTCCACGATATAATGAACACAGCTACTGGTTTTCTTAGCTTATCTGAACTGCTTAATATTGACCTACCAAGCGATTATGATGAATATAAAAAATATGCAAAACAACTATCTTCAAGATTAGTTGATGAAATACAAGCCCAACGCCAGTTGAATGCTGCTGAACATAACCAGCTTGAAATCGCTAAAGATTATATTAATACTTTAGATATTTTAAACGAAATAAAGGATATTTATTCAAGATATGAAATTGCTGAAGATAAAGAAATTATCGTAGATGAAAATTCAGTAAATTTCAATATTAATTCTGATAGAGCTATTTTAGGAAGAGTCATTGCAAATATGCTGAAAAACGCAATAGAAGCAACAAGAATTAATAATACAATTAAACTTGGCTGCTTCCAAAATGGTGAATATATTAGATTTTGGGTTAACAATCCTACTTTTATACCTGAAGAAACGCAAAAACAGATTTTCCAGCGCTCTTTCTCTACCAAAGGAATTGGAAGAGGTATCGGAACATATAGTATAAAACTACTCACTGAAAGATTCTTAAAAGGTAATGTCGGTTTTAAATCAACTCAGGAAGATGGAACTACTTTTTTTGCAGAAATTAAGATGTAAGTTGTGAAATCGTGGCTGTTGGCTATCGGCTCTAAGCTGTCGGCTGACAGCTATCGGCTATTTGTTATTGGTCAATATTCGTTAATATTAATGAATCCACGCTAAAAACGTTGAAATATCATTTCCGAGTAATCGAAAATGACATATTCAGAACTCCTGATGCCTCGTAGTTTGTTGTTTCGCATTTTTTATTATAAGAAATTAAATTTGAATGTAAATATTTCCAATAGGTCATTCGTTATTCGTCATTTGTTATTAGTAGTTACAAACTAATGACCAATGACTAATGACAAATAACTAATAAGATAATATTTGCTAACGGCGAAATTGTTATTTACGAGATAAATCTCCTAACTCCTTTATTTTCGTTATGGAGGCAGGAGTTCTGATATTATAGTTTTTAGATTGGACTCAATAATTTTGCAAAAGAAATTTAAAACCTTATTTTTTTTGAAAACCTTAGTGGAAAATATGCACAAAAATCAATAAACCTTATTACCTTATTTTAAATTCAGATATCCTGACCCCAAAACGAAAATAAAAGAGTTAGAAGATTTGCTTCGCACAGAATAATTGCGCAAATTACTTTGAAAAGGTGTCATTTCGAAACGAAGTGAGAAATCTCAAGTTATGTGGAAACAATGAGTTGTGAGATTCCTCACTTCGTTTCGGAATGACAAGACTGCGCAATAGCAAACTACGAGACATCAGGAGTTCTGAACTTGAATTTTCTGGAAATATTTTTTTAATTTTTCCAATTTTACTATTTTTGGTAATATTTTTGCTATATTGCTTAAAAAGTATATATAAATAGTAAGAAAAATATGAAGAATATAATACTTATAATTTTAATAATCTCAACAACAGCGCTAGAAGGGCAAATCTTTCAATCAAGCCCTGCAAACTGGCTTTACCCAGATGGCAATCCTGAAGCTACCCGTTACGTTACCAAACGTTCAAATTTGCAAGCTGCCGATTCTTTTGTTGTTAAATGGTCAACTCCGGCAATTTGTGGTCAAATACAGCCATTAATTGGAAATATTATTAATAACGAAAAAATTAATGAAAATTACGAAGCTGCTCCTCAGGAAATCACCGCTGTTGTTGGAAACAAAATTATTGTTGTTGATGCCAAAGGGAAAGTGCATAAAAAAACTAGTTCAATTCAAAGTTTAAAAAGCGTTTCTGCTTTGTTTGATACTACGAGCAATCAACTTTATAATATAACTAATCCAGTAATTCTCGGATTAGAAACTACTGAAACGGAAAATATAAATTATAAATTAATATATGGCTATCTTGCTGGTTTTATTGATAGCACCAATAATCAAGCAGTTGATACAGTTGCAAAGCTATTAAGTTTGTCAGTTGATTTACGTCCATTCGACCCAAATTATTTTGGCAGTGTAAAACCTTTTTTCCTGCGTAATCAGGATAATCAGAAGATGATTTACTCTACAATCAATATGACCAATCCTTATGTAAGTCCAGATTATACAGCACTCGACCCTGCTCCCTTTTTGCGTGGCTTTTCGACATTTAATTCCAAAGAAAATTTAGCAATTTATCCATTACCAGATGTTGCAGATTCAATGGATTTAAGAAGGTATTTAGGACCTGAAATAAATCTTTCCCAACCATCTATTTCTCAAGTAGATAATAATACTTTAATTCTTTTCCCAAATTACCCAACTGAAGCATTAGACTGCGTGATTAATGATATTGTTTATTTTTCTAATTCAAATGAAGCATATCTGTTAATGGCAAATATTGATGCTCCAGATGATTTTGCTACAAATTTCAACAATACTTTAAATATAGATAAAATTACCAACAAACGTCCTTTTATTCGCTCTCACTTCGTAAAACTAAATGATGGTTCTAATGAAGATGATTTTATTCTGCTTTCTGAATCGTATAAAGGATACGATGGCTCTTTGGGAAAATCGAAATTGCATCTTTATGATACTGATGGAATTCCTTTAACTTGGACAGGGGATTTAGTTGACCCAAGTTATATTGGTGGTGATAATCACCTTTGGTCTGTTGCAGTCGGAAATGTTGATGGAAATTCTACAAATGACTGGAAGCCATATTATCCCAACAATCCGGGAAATGAAATAATCGCTACACAATCTACAAACGAACTGATTTATCCCGGTTCAATTCTTTATATTTTGAGATATAAAACTGATGAGCTTGTGCCAAAATCTTCTTTGCCAAACGAATATTTATATCCATTCGATACGATTGTGAGCCACAGAATAAATGGCTGGGTGGCTGCTGTTAATGATATTGATGGCGCCCAGAATGGCAAGGACGAAATTATACTGGCTGATGGCGCAAATTTAAGAATTTTAAGATTACGAGATTATAATTCAAATGAGTTCAGATTTGGCTATCCTTTCGATACGGTTTATACTGCCGTTTTCCCTTACCAAACAATTACAGCAGTTGCAGTCGCTGACATGGAAGGCGATGGCTTAAATGACATTATTGTTACTACCTTTGATAGCACTTACGTTATTGGTATGCCTTCTGAAAATTCGCTTTCTATCATTTCTCCAAAAGTTCAGGAAGACCCACCAGCAGAATACTGCAATGCCGATACGCTCGAAATTAAATGGGCAAATGTTTTGCTTTCTGCTCAAAAGGTTAATCTCAGTTTTCAGGAATATCAAAATGGAACTCCTTTTGAAAGTAAAATTCTTTTAAAATCGAACATATTGAATAATCAAGATACAGTTACATTTAAATATGTTTTGGATTCTCTCCTTTTAGGAAAACAAGGAAGATTTTTAATTCAAAGCAGCGAAAGACCCGAGAGGATAAGCGATTCAACAGCTATATTGCGTATTTCATTACCTAATTTATACTATTCGTTTGCCCCTTATTCAAAAATTTATACCGGTGACGATTTAATTATTCAGGGAACAACTTCCTGCGTTGATTCAATTGGCATTGAAATAAGTATTGATAGCATTTACTGGACAAAGCTCGCTGTTACTGCTGTGCTACCCGATGGCAGCTTTTATTTTTTAGCAGAAGTTCCCTGCCTAAAAATGTTTAATTGCTTTGAACCGATAGACAGTAATAAAGCATATTTCCAAACTCTGATTTGGACAGCTGGAATTTTAGATACAGTAGAAATAATACCAGTTTACATTTTACCTGCAAGAATTGATTTAACTTATGATACAAGCCAAACAGCAGACCCATCAAGAATAATAACATGGGACCCAAACAAGTTTGAATTTCCCTGCGATACTATTTCAGTAGGAATGTCCCTTGATGGTGGCGAAAGCTATATAATGCTGGGAAGAACTGCTGCTTCAAGCGGTAGTTTTGTTTGGAACATTCCAATAGAAGCACCAGACAGCGTAATCGTTACCTTATGTTGCGAAAACTCCTGTATAAGCCATTCGGAAGTTATGCGTAATTTCCAAATCAGGTATTTGCAAATTGTAGCACCAAATCCTTTTAATCCTTTCAAAGAAAAGGTAGAATTTGTCTATTCTATTCCAAAAGAAGCAAACGTAACAATAAGAATTTACGACCAAAACAACAGAATAGTAGCAGAACCAGTGAAAGGCGAGCCGCGTTTAACCAATATTGCCTACTGCGACAGATGGGACGGAACAATTTGGGATGGCTCCACTGCTTCAAACGGAATGTATTATATTTCATTAGAACTTTCTAACGGCTATATTGAAGTTTATCCACTTTTTATTAGAAAATAATAAGTTTTTTTCTTAATTTGAGAAAAAAAACTATTGAGGTTTAAATGAAAATACTAGTAATTGAAGATGAACGCAAAGTAGCAAGTTTCATTAAAAGTGGTCTTGAAGAAGAACGCTATGGAGTCGAAGTAGCAAATGACGGAATCACCGGTTTAGAAATGGCGATGAATAACCAATACGATGCGATTTTGCTTGATGTAATGCTTCCGGGTAAAGATGGCTTTACCGTCCTAAGTGAATTAAGAACTGCCGGTATAGCTACACCGATTCTGATGCTGACTGCAAGAGGAACAACAGAAGACAGGGTGCAGGGCTTGGATTTAGGAGCAGACGATTATCTGCCTAAACCATTTAGCTTTCAGGAACTCGCTGCCCGTCTCCGCTCAATTTTGCGTAGATTAAGTCCGGAGAAAACTACTAAGTTGCAATGCGCAGACCTTGTCCTTGATACTGTTTCACACTTCGCTTTTCGCTTCGGCAGAGAAATCGAACTTACAACTAAAGAGTATTCTCTTTTGGAATACTTAATGAGAAATAAAAACAAAATTCTTAGTCGAAGCACTATCACTCAGCATGTTTGGAAACATAATTTTGACCCTGAATCAAATATTATTGACGTTTATATTAAGCGACTACGCACAAAAATTGAGAATGAAGACGGTTCTAAACCGCTTATTCAAAGTATTCGCGGCGTTGGATACAGAATGAGAGATATGCCAGCTGACGACTTAATTGAGGTCAGTGAATAAGATTTTTATATATAAAATTATTTAGTAATACAAGCAACAAGTTGCTTTTAAAGATTCAGAACTTCTGAGCCCATAACGAAAATAAAGGAGTTAGGAGATTTGCCTCGTAAAAAACAATTTCGCAAATTATACAGAAAAAGTGTCATTTCGAAACGAAGTGAGAAATCTCAAAGTCTGTAGTAGCAAATACTTGTGAGATTCCTCACTTCGTTTCGAAATGACAGACGAAAATAATTTATCGTTAAAAACAACTTTGTATTAAACAGCATAATTGGTCAATATTATTTGGGCTTTTTTGCTTTAATTTGTTTAACAGTTTTGCTTTCTGATAAAACAGATTTTGCATTTAATGCCGTTACTACTTTTTTACCTGTTTTTGCTTCAAGTTCAAGCTTTGCAACTTTAGCAACATTGCCTCCTTGTTTTGCCACAGTTTTGCTTTCCTCAAAGGTTTGTGGTTCTACTGCTTGCGAAATATCTTTTGTAGAAGCTTCAGCAAGCATATTCAATATGAGTTCGGTATTGGTCATATTGTCGCGCAGGTTTTCCTTTTTCAATCCTTTTAGCACTTTGTATTCTTTAGTTGTATTTCCAGACCAGGTTTTTGTGATAATATCAGTAAGAGTTGCAAATTGCTGTCCTTCTTTTAATCCCCTTTTTTTCCACTCATCTGTTAATTCTTTTCGTATTTCAATGCTTTTCAATCGCTGGTTTATCCAGTTTTCAGAATATCCCAATTTTAAATATTGCTCTAAAGCTCTGTCAATAGTAAGTTCAGGGTCCTGCATTTCGTCTAAACGTTCGCTTGCAATTTGAGCCAACCATTGTTTAAATGGCTCTGCTTTTGGCGATGGAATGGATTGGATAAGACGAAAAAGCTGCTCTGTATCTGCTACATCGGTAAGGTAGTATTTGCCATCAGCAGATTGCATTTTCAGTTGTCCGATTTTTTCGGACAACTCACTACCTTCTTTTTTAAGTTTAGTTTTTAAATCACTCCAGTATTTTCTTGGCCTTTCATTATTTGTTAAAACTTCAATAACATCAATAATTGAAATGAACCATTTTTCCTGGTCGGCATCCCATAAGGTTCTTACCTTTTTGTTTTCAAATACTTTAATGGCATTTTGCTGTTTCATAATTTCAATATTTCATAAGTTTTTTTTTGCAAATATAATGTAATTATACGTTCTAATCAAGTTTTTATTATTTTTGGGGAAGAGCTGGCTGGGCTTGAGGGGAATGGGAGGAAGTGGGTTTTGTGGTGGATTGTTGGAATTGAGTAAACAATGTGAAATTAAGTAATGTAGATAAAAAAACTTAAATGTAAATAAAAGAATATTCATGTTATTCTATTATTTCATTAAACTGTTTTGCTGTGATAACAGGTAATTTTGAATTCTTAAAATCTTTTGTATTTCTTGTTAAAATTATATCAGTATGATTTTCTAAAGCTGTATAATATTGTAGTCCATCTTCAAAATCATTAAATTCAATGTCATTTAAAGCCAGGTTGATAATTTTTTCATCAAGACTATATATTTTAACCAATAAAACTAATTTTCTTAATATTTGTTTTGTTTCTTCAGCTTTTCTTTGTCTTAAAAGCACATAGCTTACATTTGCAATTGAAAGAGCTGATGTATATAGTTATACTTTTCCTTTGTCGGCTAACGAGAATATATTTTTTGCATCTTGGACAAATGGTTCTCTTTTTGCCAATAAATCAATGATTATATTTGTATCAAGAAAAATGCTTTTCATTTGTATTTTTCATTAAGATAATTGTAATAATCTGTTTTATAATCAAAATCTGGAGCAATGTCAATAACGCCACATAAACTTTCTACTAAAGGAGTGGTTTCTGTTCCTTTATTTTTGTGGGAAGTAATTGCTTTAATATATGTTTCAATCATATCCGACAAACTTCTCTTTTGTGATGATGCGTATTCTTTTGCTTTATCAATCACACTTTCTTCTAAATTTAATGTAAGTTTTAATTCCATAATTTTAATTCATTTATATTCTACAAATATAATGTAATTATACGTTCAAATCAAGTTTTTATTATTTTGGGAAGAGGGGGCTGGGGCAGGGGAAGTGGTGGGCTATTTTTATAAAATAAATCAGAAAAACAATTACACTAATTCACTCTCTGAGTTTGTTTATTAGTTGCCGTTTCTTTTCAAAATCATCTATTATATCCTTTTCAACATTTTTCTCCCATTTGGGATATGGTGCAAAAATAGCATATAAGAATTTGTCAATTGAAAAAATAGATAATTTTAAATCACTACTATAATTGGCATCTAAACGTAACCTGAAATATTCTTCTCCTTCGTTTATTTCCTTGCCAAACAAATCAATATATTTTTTTTGAGCTTTTTTCCTTTGCCATTGCATATTTGGGGAATTACAAATGTTTAACTTTCTAATTAAATCATTTATTTCATCATTTGAAAGAAAACTTTTCATATAAATAATGTTTATACTTTAATTTCACATTATATGTTAGATTAATACAATAAGGTCAAAATAATTAAAATAACGTTTACATATACATTCAATTTCACTATTCATTTTCTTAATTAATTATATACAGATATCTTATATATATATACATTCTATTGATTGATTGAGACTTATAATGTTAAACTTTACTTAATTTCGATAATGTTTCAGTTTTCGCTTTACTTGCCTTCAACTCTTATTATCCCAAATTTATACATTTTTTCCCTTTTATGCAAAAATAATTAAAAATTAAAATTATGTTTGTTGAATTTCATATAATAACAAATAAATACAATATTATGAATGTAAAAAGTTTATTTATAAGCACTTAAAAAAAATTATGTTTGATAAATAGTGAATTATACTAGTAGTCGAAAATATTGTGTATTGCTATTTCAATACTTTTTTCATATATATTTTATAGGTTATCTCTAATTAAGAATAAACTATACTTATAGTCCGTTGTTTGATAAACTACTAAGCAGTAATTTTGTTTTAATGGATATTAAAGAAAAAATTGGCAAAAGACTACGTGAATTGCGACAGGCAAAAGGACTTAGTCAGGAAAAGTTTGCTTATGAATGTGAACTCGACAGAACCTATATTGCAAGCATTGAGCAAGGACGAAGAAATGTATCTATAGCCAATATTGAAAAAATAGCAAATGCTTTTGGTATGTCAGTTTCAGATTTTTTCAACTCAGATTTATTCAAAAATGATTAAAGTAAACGATTTTGTAGTTTTGACTGAAAAGCATAATGATTTAGCTGTTAATTCTGTGGGATTTGTCAAGGAAATCAAGAGAACTAAAGCAAAAGTATTTTTCATTGGTAAAATGAAAGAAGTTGAAATTGTTTTGTCCAAAATAAAATTTCTTGACGTTACAAAGACTGGCAAACCGCACAAGTATAAAATTTGTAATGTATGTCATATCCTTAAAGAAGATTACAAGGATTTCGACATTAATCAAACTGACGCTTTGGGGCGAAAAACAACACGACCTACTTGCACAGAATGCAGAAAATCAATTGACGGCAAGGCATTAAAAAATTATGAAAAGAAAAGAATGGATGTAGAAAAACCCGAAATATTTTTTGTTTGCCCGATATGTAAAAAAGCATCAATACCCGGTGTTACAGCTAATCTGGTGATTGACCACGACCATACTACTGGAAATGCAAGAACTTGGATTTGTGATAGCTGCAATACCGGACTCGGACGATTCAAAGACAATATTGGTTTTCTGGAAGAAGCGATAAAATACTTAAAAAAATATCAAAGTAGCTGAGGCGGCAGCATTGCTAATCTTTTGATTGATAAATCTGCATATTCTTTTGAAATTTCCATTCCGAGATAATTTCGATTATTCAATTTAGCCATTTTGCAGGTTGTTCCGGAACCGCTCATTGGGTCAAAAACTAAATCGCCTTCATTAGTCCAGGTTAAAATATGGTCTTGTGCTAATTTTTCAGGAAAAATTGCTGTGTGCTGAAATGCAATTTTGTCGTTTGTAGAGCCGCCTAAACCAACTGCATAAGTCCAAATATTAGTCAATGTTTTTTCTTCCTTTAATTCTGCAACTACTTTATTGTTAATTCCGTCTGCTTTTTTGTTTGTAACTAACTTTTCGAAACCGTGTCGTGCAGTTTTAGTTTTCAAAGGATTAAATGTAGTTACCTTTTCTTTTGAAAAAACGAACATAAATTCATAGCAATTAGTGTAAGCATTAGAACGCATAAATGGGGTGTTTTTCTTTTGATAAATCATTACGTCGTGAACATTAAACCCAATTTCCTGAAAATAAAGGCATTGTCTAAAACTTGTAAGAGTGCGGTCGCCATTTTTAATTTTATCACCAACTACCCACACCACAACTCCGCCTTTTTTCATAACCCTAAATAATTCCGTTGCTATGTTTTCAAAATCGAAATGATAACCGTTATAGTTACGCAAATCGTCATACGGAGGTGATGTTACCACCAAATCTATACATTCATTCGGTAGTTCTTTCATCCCAAGAAGACAATCTACGTTGTAGATATTATTTATTTCAAAATTTCCTAATTTCATAAGTTTTTTCTGCAAATATAATCTAATTATACGTTCTAATCAAGTTTTTATTATTTTCAGAACTCCTGATGCCTCGTAGTTTGTTATTGCGCATATTTTATAATAAGAAGTTAAATTGGAATGTAAATATTTCTAATAGGTCATTAGTTATTCGTCATTCGTTATTAGTATTTACCAACTAATGACCAATGACTAATGACCAATAACTAATAAAATGATATTTGCTAACTGCGAAATTATATTTTACGAGGCAAATTTCCTAACTCCTATATTTTCGTTATGGGGTAAGGAGTTCTGAGTTTAGTTTTAATCATATAAAGTTCGCTGCTTTAATCTCGAATCTTTCATAGTAAATCGCAGTGGTTTCTTATTTATTGTTTCAACTTCTTTTTGATTTTTCAGGTAATCTCTAAGCTTTTTTTCTGACCAGCATAATTCTAACTTTTTCAAAATATCTTTAACTGCATACTCACCTGTTCTAAGCAAATCAAGAATTTTATTCTCTTTAGTAACTTCATTATCGTGAATAATTAATTGATTCTCTTCAGTTAATTGCGGTATAAAATCATCAAGTGGTTTTCCGCCGAAATCAACTGGTATTGCTCCTTTTTGTATTAATAAATTATTGGCATTATTTTCAGATTGCTCTGGTTTACGAACATAAATTTTTCTATTTTTTCTTAAACCATCTACAACACCAGACCAAGTCCCACCTTTTTCAGAAGATTCTGCAACAAAAATTTCATCAGCAAGCCCATAAATAATTGGATTTCTTGCCATTGCTAGCTCTGCTTTCCAGGGTGCTTTTGGAAAGAAAGTGCTTAATACCAACACATTCCCTTCAATAATTTGCTTATAATACTTCTTGAATCCAGAACCAAAAGTCATTATTCCCTGTGGTAAAACAATAATGCTTTGTCCGTTGTAATTTATTGCAGAATCTAATGCTTGCTTATCAACTCCTTTAGCAAAGCCACTTACAACAACTTTAAACTCCTTGCTTGCTAATTTTGCAATATTATTAGTAAATTCAAGGGATTTTTCAGAAGCATTACGAGAACCAACTATTGCAATTGATTTTTCATTCAATATTTTTTTGTTGCCTTTAACATATAGCAGAGCAGGAGAATGTGCAGTTTTAAGATTTCCCTTTAGTGTTTTTGAATACTCTGGAGAAGTCAAGGGGATTAATTCATACCCTTCATTATATAGCGTTTCAGCCAGGAACGCATTGTTAGCCAATTCCGATTTTGCTGTTTTTAAATCTTCGACATCATTTACTTCTAAATCATAATCATTTTTCCAGTCATTTTCAGATAATTGGAAAAAATCTTCTATTGAAATGTTGTTCTCGTGATAAAATTTTATAATTAGGTTGTTAATTTTTAAATGCCCCCATCTTGGCAAATGTGCTAATGCTATCCAATACGCTGCTTCATTGTTCATACTATATCTCCACCCACTGTGCGGGCAATTACTAATGGAGCTATTTGAACTGCTCCTAAATTACTTAAATATTTTCCGATTTCTTTTATTGTTGCACCACTATCAAAAATATCGTCAATTAATAAAACGGATTTCCCTTCGATTTCATTTGAATTTTTTAAAATAAAAGCATCTTTTACATTATCATGTTTCAAATATGAATTTTCAAAAACCTTTTGTTCGCTTGTTTCTCTCTGCTTTTCTAAATTATGGGAAATGTGGAATTTCAGGACTTGCGATACTTTTATTGCAAAATTCCGGACTAAGTTACCAGCTTTTGTTGGTGGAACATAAAGAATTAAATCAAATTTTTCTTGACCAAACCTTTTGCGATATGCTTTAAGAAACAACCGCAATAGAAAATCAGGAAAATCGCCACCGTGTTCGTATTTGCAACGATGAATAGCAGTTCCGACATTTGAAACGCCATAATAGGAAGCCGCAACTCCATTTATTAAATTTGTCCCTTTGGTTTCTACTTCGAGAACTGGAAAATAATCTTCACGAAAGTTCTGTAGTTTTTGAGCCCATTCATTATCAATTGTAACAACAATTTTTTTCAATCCAGTATTATCACAATTAGAAAAAGAATGTGCTGACGAATCGCCAAGATAGTCGCATAAAAATTTCATTCGTGATTGATTGGTTTCAACATATTCAATCATCTTGTCTAAATCACGTTTTTTATTTGCACGCAATTCTTCAAATGTTTTAGTATTGAGATTGGCTGCTCCGCTAATATATTCAAACTTTTTACTTCTGCCAATTGTAACCTCACGAATAATTTTTTGTTCAATTAGGTCTGCTTTAATCACCCTAATTTGAGTTTGCTTCAAATTTGTCTTTTTCATTAAATCCCGTTCTCCAAGCATTTCACTTTTTACTGCGTCAATTACTTTTTCGTATTTTGAAATCGCCGGTCTTCCACCTTCAATAAAAGCTTCTGGTAGTTTTTTATCTGCTGGATTGTAAAAGAGTATTATATAAGAAGTTCGATTGTCTCTGCCTGCTCGCCCAATTTCCTGATAATAGTGAATTGGAGATTGTGGTATTTGAGTATGAATAATGAAGCGGATGTCTGGTTTGTCAATTCCCATTCCTAATGCGTTTGTGGAAATTACGCATTTCCATTGATTTTTCATTAAACCATTTTCAATAGCGATTCTTGATTCAGCATCTAAACCAGCATTATATCCAATGGACGGAATTTTCAGGAATTCAAGCCATTTTGAATATATTTCAGTATCTACTCTTGTGCCGGTATATAAAATCCCCGACCCCGGAATTTTTCCTAAATTTTGCCCTAACCAAACTAATTTTTCATCTTCAGAATTAACTTTAGCTACAAATAATTTGAAGTTACCTCTCATCAAGTTACCGCGAAATATTGTTAAATTACCACCCATCTGTTCTGCTATATCAGCTTCGACTTTTTTCGTAGCTGTTGCAGTAGTTGCCAATACTGGAAGTCCTTTGGGCAATAAATTGACAAGATTGATTATACGCCTGAATGCCGGTCTAAAATCGTGTCCCCAAACAGAAATGCAATGAGCTTCATCAACCACAACCATTGAAAGTTGCATTTGCCGTGTTGCTTCAATCCACTCCGAGTTTTCTTGTCTTTCGGGAGCAATATAAAGAATTTTAATTTTTCCTGCTTTCGCCTCTGATAATATTTGCGAGTTTTCTTCCTGTGTTTGTTCGCTATTTACACATTTTGCTGAAATACCCAGTGCGTTTAGTTTTTTCACCTGGTCTCGCATTAAAGCAATTAACGGGGAAAAAATCACTGTAGTTCCGTTAAACAAAATTGCAGGGAACTGAAAACAAAGCGATTTACCAAATCCAGTTTTTTCAATAAGAAGAACTCTTTCGCCATTTAGGATTTTTTCAATAGTATCCCATTGCCCATCATAAAAACGATGAAGTTTAAATTTACTTTGTAAAATAATTTCTGCTTCCTGCCTTGTCATAATTGTTTGTATTTGAATTATTTTTATCAAAAATAGAAAACAATGCTATTTATAATGAAAATTTAAAGTCTTATACCCACTAAGATTTGAGGAGTAAAAATTGGATATTTAATTTCATCATCAAATTTGGGTGGTTTATTAGATTGAAAAATTCCAAAACCAATACCAGGTGCAGGTTGTATAAATAGTTTATTGTCAAATAAATTAAACTGATATCCGAGTTTAAGTTCTCCCCACATTTCAAAGCCGGGAAAGTGTGATTTAGTAATATATGAAAATATTTTGTTAAATGCCGGATAAATTTCTGCTTCAATATTGAGCCCTTTCCAAATGTAATATCTATATCCAAGCAAGAGCGTGTAAGCATTGACTTTAAAACTTTCATGCTTGAAATTTTGGAAGCAAGGTCCAAAAAATATTTCATTTTTATCATTTAGCTTATAGTTAATTTGAACTAAATAGATGCTTTCCAATGGATAAGTTATACTTACTCCGATACTCCATTTTGAAGGGCTAACTTCATCTTGAGCATAAGATATAACAGCAATTAAGAAAACAATAATTATTGTTAATAGCTTTTTCATAAAATTTCTTTTTCCTTATTCTAATGTTTTTTAGGATATAATTAATTTATTGAGTCGATTTTTATCCACATTAATAATAAAAGGATTCCCTTTTATTTCATTAGTTTCAAATATTCAATATGCAAACTTATAAAATTATTTAAAATTAAACAAGATAATATTATATAAACAAAATAGCACTTTTCGTTTAATTTCTATTACATTGGAAAGAAAGGGCTATAGCTGTGAAAGGGAAAGGTAGAAAATGGTTTTGCGGGGTAAATTATATTTTCAGAGTTTATTCAATAATATATTCAGAATTTCTGGCACCTCGTAGTTTGGTATTTCGGAGTCTTGTCATTTCGAACCCCCAGATAAAAGAAGACTTTTATTGAAATGGAGATGACATTATTTAAACTTTCGCAAAGTTAAGAAACTTTACGAAAGTACTAATCTTATTACTTTGCGAAAGTTTCTTAACTTTCGTAAAGTTTTGGGAGTAAAAAATAGCGATGTCATTGGTAACCTCCTGATAAAGGAAGACTTTTATTGAAATGGAGATAACATTATTTAACATAGTCATTCTGAACGAAGTGAAGAATCCAGAAAATTTTTTTAACCACTACTCTCTGGATTCTTCACTTCGTTCCTAATGACCGAAAAAAATAAAGATGTCATTGGTAAACGAAGAGAGAAATCTCACAACTCCTTGCTACCACAGTCTTTGAGATTCCTCACTTCGTTTTGGAATGACAATTTCTGTATAATTTGCGCAATTGTTCTTTACGAGACAATTCTTCTAACTCCTTTATAATCGTAATGGGGACTGGAGTTCTGAATTTTAATTCATTTATTTTTCTGCAAATATAACGTAATTATACGTTCAAATCAAGTTTTTATTATTTTGGGGAAGAAAGGGCTGGGGTTGGGGAAGGGAATGGTGGGGAAAGTGCTTTTTGGATTTAATAACATCTTGTTTTTTGATGATAAGTATTCTGTATCACCCAGTTTTACCAATTCACTTTTTTATAAAATTAAAACACAATTACGTTTATTGTCCAAACTGTGATTGATTAATTTTGCATTTTCTTTTTGTTGGTACTTATTTTATAATAATTAGCTTAATCCCAAAAATTATAGTTCAGCTTTTTTTTCTTAGTTTTAGTTTTCTTTCTAATTGGTTTAATTCATCTAATTCTCGTGTGTCTTCTTTTTTGGCTTCTTCATTTTTTCTTTTGTAATCAAATTTTTCATAGATGGCTTCAACCATTTTTTCCATTTGCTGGTGGCTAATTTTTCCAGGCGCTTTTAATAAGGTTTTGTCGTTGAGTTCTATTATTTTATCAACATTTTGCCTCCAAAAACTAATAGTAAGGTCTTGTCTGTTTTTAGCTCGTAGTTCTGCGGTTTCTAAAAATACTGTTACAAATCGGTTTAAACTGTCAATTTCGTCTTCTGTCAGGTAGTTCTTTGCTATATAAATATCTTGTTTGCGGACGATACTTCCTTTCCAACTTGTAAGATTCATATTAGGTTGTGATTCGTCGGCTCGGTTTACAATAATTTCAGCGGCTGTTTTTCCTGTAATTGCGAATAGTATTTTGTTCAGGGTTTCGGCGAAGAACATTTGTGTCGCTTTATCGGTGGCGTCGTAGTCGCTGCTAAGAGCGAACAAATCTTTTACTTTTTGATAAAATCTCTTTTCTGAAGCTCTAATATCCCGAATTCGAGCGAGCAATTCATCAAAGTAATCAGGTCTGCCATCTGGGTTTTTCAGTCGTTCGTCGTCCATCACAAACCCTTTTACAATATATTCTTTCAGATTTTGATTAGCCCACTGCCTAAACTGGGTGCCTCGTTTGCTGCGCACTCTAAAGCCAATAGCAAGAATCATCTCTAAGCTATAAAAAGTAACCTTATAGTTTTTGCCGTCCGAGGCAGTTGTAAAGTAATTCTTTACAACTGAATTCGCTTGCAACTCTTTTTCTGTTAATATCTTAGCAATGTGCTGTCCAATATTTTGCTTAGAGGTTGCAAAAAGTTCAGCTATTTGGTTCTGGTTCATCCAAACTGAGCCGTCTTTTGCAACTAAAGAAACAGATGTTTTACCGTCTTCACCCTGATATATTATGATATTTGTGTTTTCCATATTTACAGTTCCATTTTATTTATATGAGCAATAATTTCAGAACTCCTGATGCCTCGTAGTTTGTTATTGCGCATTTAATATAGTTCTGATATTAAAAATAATGTAATTTCAAAAAATAGCAAGCATATAACTCCTAAATAAATTTAGGAGTTATTCTAATAATTAGAGTAACTCCCAAATTTATTTGGGAGATTAACTGCGCAATTGTTCTTTACGAGGCAAATCTCCTAACTCCTTTATTTTCGTTATGGGGTAAAGTTCTTACTTCTATCAATTAGTTCGTAATTATGGGTGATTTAACTGCCTGAATTATTTCAAATTCTTCTAATTACTTTATTTTTATACAAATATAAAGTAATTATACATTCAAATCAAGTTTTTATTATTTGGGGGGATGGAGGGCTGGGATGGGGAGGGTAATGGGCAGGGCTGATACGTTCTTTTATAGCCATACTATCAACTTGTTGATCGTATGGCTATAAGTTCTAAGTATTTTATTTGTATAGAAATAGTTATATAAAATTCAATAAAAAGAATTATCGACTAAGTGAAAATATTTTACAAGTAGCTTCAAAATATAAATTATTTTCTAAAAAAGCAGTAAGAAATTGCCAAAAGCCATACTATCAACTTGTTGATCGTATGGCTGGAAAGAGTATTTCAAAGAACGTATCAGCCCTGGGGTAATGGGGGAGTGAATTTTAGAGATGTTGAAAAAATATATCTATTTATTGTGATAATACTTTAATAAAATGGAATTTTTTTAGAAAATATTATTTATTTTTCAAACTTTTCAAATATTCATTTGGAGTTAAAATTAATATTTCAGATTCTTTAAAATCTTTAACGTCTCTTGTGATTATCATATTACAGTTCATTTCCACAGCACAATAGTATTGCAATGAATCCTCAAAATCTTTAAATTTTGACGAAAGTGCCTTGTCGATTATCTTATCGGTCAGGTCAGATGTCTCTGCAATTACTTTAAACTTTCTAATTTTTTCTTTAACTAATTCTTTATCTTCTAATCTGGAAAGTAAGTAATATACCGTTGAGTAAGTTAATGCGGATACTATTACTTTTATTTTACCTCTATCAGCAAGCGTTGCGATTTTAGCAGATGATTCATAAAAAGGTTCACGTTCACCTAATAAATCAATAACTACATTTGTATCAAGAAAAAGTTTGTCTTTCATTTATATTTCTCAGCCAAATAATCGGTATATTCTTTTTTGTAATTATAATCTGTAGGAACTTTCACACCTGTTCTTAAACTTTTCACAAAAGGAGAAATTTCAATTTCTTCAACTGGTTGAGTTTGGTTTTTTGTAATTAAAGATTTAAGATATGCTTCAATCATATCCGATAAACTTCTTTTTTGTGATGATGCGTATTCTTTTGCTCTATCAATCACACTTTCTTCTAAATGTAAGGTTAGTTTTAATTCCATAATTTTAATTCATTTATTTTTCTGCAAATATAACGTAATTATACGTTCAAATCAAGTTTTTATTATTTGGGGGAAAGAGGGGGTTGGTGTTTGGATTGAATAGCATTAACAAAAATAATATATCTAATAAATTCAATTAATTATTATATGACTTAAATTGTAAATTAATTAAGTCAATAATTCGCTTCTAAAGCCGACAAAATCTTTATTCTCATTATTATCCCAAAATAAATCCATACTCCAGTTTTTGCATTTTTCTTTGTCATATTCAAGTCTTATAGGTAGTTCTTCTAAATCAAAGCCATAACGGTCTATTTCATCAATACGCATAAAATTCTTTTCAGCGTCTTTCAAAATCTTTACCAAGAACAAAGAAATGGCGATAACCTGAACGGGTCATAAAAACATACTCTTTTAATCCTTGCTGGGTTTTCAACATATAGTAATTTTCTTCTTGTTCTTCTCTGCTCATATTAATCATAATATTTCTATATAAAAATTTCAATATTTTTTGAATATTTAACTCTACTATTGATATTTTGAATAATTTTTAAATTTAATATTTCTGAAAAAGGTAAACATAACTCAGGTTTGTATAAAATTTCAAATATTCCAATATCATCAAATTTGGCTAATCCAATTTTATATTGTTTAAATAATTCTATATTATTTATTGCTGAATTTATATTGCTAGATGATAATACGACATAAGAGGCATTTGAAAAACTTCTGTATCTAAAAGCTTGCATTGCTGCTTTTTTCCAGTTTTTAAGTTTTAATTCAAAAGAAATTATAGATATATTATTATTGACTTTAGAATAGAATACAAAATCTGGAATACCAAACAAACCTTGATATTCTTTGATGTATGTTTTACCGAAATTTACTTTAATAAATTTCTCGAACTTTTTTGACATTTCTAATTCTGATTTAAACATAAACTAATTCACATTTCTTTTTGATATGCATTAATAATATTAAACCAAGTTGGTAAATGAGAGCCATTACTATCATCATCTAAAAGCACTTGTTGCTCAATTTCGCGAAATAAATTAATTGATAATTGAAGTTTTATTTTTTCTCAATTCGATAATATTTATGTCTATCATAATCTTTAAATATTCTTGATTTAAATTAATAGTTGGATAATAGCAATAATAGAATATTCCTTGTAACAGTTCATTTACGATAGCAAATAAAACAGAAAGCATACCAAAATTTTCAATATCATTATCGTCAAAAATAAATTCTTTAATTACTTCGGTTTGTTGTATGTATTTGCTAATATATTTACCTATTTCATTGTTATCCTTTAAACTGTTTTCAAAATCATTATGAAGAGAAAGGAAATCAATTAGAGAATTATTGAGTACTTCTCTGAATATATGCTTGTCATATTTCGGGAAAATAGTAGCAATATGTTCGAGTGCTTTTATTATGTCATTCTGTTTATCGCATCTATAATAAACAAAATTTTCTAGCTGTTCTTGTGTATATTCATCTTCAATTACTTTTTCATTCTTAATTATCGTGGTTGATTTTTTTCCCCAATTCTGTATGTCTAAAATCCATTTTTCAATTGTGTTTTTCCATTCACTCCAATTATTAACTTCTTTAGTAAGCTTTATAACTACGTTATCTAAATCTGATAATAATTGTTCATCGTCATAATGCTGTTTAAGTTCATTTATATAGTTTGATAGAATGATTGAACCTTTTCTGTCGTCCCAATACGAAAATCTATTTCTTGCAATTCCTTTTATATATACCAATTTTTGTTTTATAGGAGGAAGGTTTTTTACAACCATTACTCCACCTATTTTGTTAAAAAAAAGTTCTGCACTTTCTCTGTCAAGTTCACCTTTTTCGTATTTCAAATACTTACTTGCAGAAATATCTACTGCATCAAGAATTTTTTCAGTAGAAAAATTTTTCAGCCATTTAGCAACTGATCGTTTACCGTTGTCATTGAGAGAAGATGGAAGTATTTTTGTATTTATATATTCAACTAACATATCTACGATATCACTTTCAAAACTTGAAAGCGATTTTTTCCACTCTAACATTAATTCAATTTGCTCTCTTCTTTCTTGTAATAACTCTAATTGCTTTCTTTGTTTCTCAACAACAGAATTATCTGCAAGTGTTTTGTTACTTTTTCCTCTATTGCAATCAAAACAAGAAGTAATTAAGTTCATTATATCATTATCACCATCTTTTGCTACTGGTTTAATATGGTCAATTTCCAATACAACATCTGGTGCAGTTCTACCACAATATTGGCATTTGAATGAATCTCTCTTAAAAACTTCAAATCTGATTTGCTTAGATATGCCTTTTCTTTTTGACATTCTCAATGTTTATTGTCTTTTAATAAAACTGTTTCCTAATTCATTTCTAATCTCTCACCACCCATTTCCACAAATTTATAAAATTTTCCCAATTTACCAATATTAATTTGAATATCATTATTCTTTTAAGCAAATCTGCTAAGTTTTTATTAATTTTGTATTTTATATTTATTAATAAGTTAGAAAAATATGGCTTCATATCCCTTTAAAGAAATTGAAATTAAATGGCAAAAATATTGGTTAGAAAATCAAATAAATAAAGTCGAAGACGATTACTCGAAAAAGAAATATTACATTCTTGATATGTTTCCCTACCCGAGCGGTGCAGGGCTTCATATCGGACACCCAGAGGGCTATACTGCAACAGACATCATCGCCCGCTATAAGAAAATGAGCGGCTACAACGTTTTGCATCCGATGGGCTTCGATGCTTTCGGCTTGCCTACTGAACGCTATTGTATGGTGAAAGGGATTCATCCGATTGAAGCAACAAGCATCAACGTTGGTGTGTTTAAATATCAATTAAATATGCTGGGACTTGGCTACGATTGGTCAAGAACCGTAAATACTACCGACCCCGCTTATTACAAATGGACACAATGGATGTTCCTTAAAGTCTATAATTCCTGGTTCGATGAAGAGCAGAACAAAGCAAGACATATTGACGAACTTCCAATACCAGCCGATTTAACCGACAGAATAGAAATAGAAAAATATAAAGATGAGCATAGATTGGCTTATATTGCGATGATTCCGGTTAATTGGTGCGAGGAACTCGGAACGGTGCTTGCTAATGAAGAATGTGATGAATGGCGGGAAAAAGGATATTCCGTAGAACGCAAACCAATGCGTCAATGGATGCTGAAAATTACAAAATATGCCCAGCGTTTAATTGACGATTTGGAACTCGTGGATTGGCCCTATTCTACAAAGGAAATGCAAAAAAACTGGATTGGCAGAAGCGTGGGTGCAGACGTAGTTTTCTCTGTTCAAAACAATAATCAAAAAATCACTGTTTTTACAACGCGTCCCGATACGATTTGCGGTGCTACTTATCTTGTGTTAGCTCCAGAAAATCAGCTTGTTGAACAAATTACTTCGGAAGAGCAAAAACCACTCGTTGAAGAATATATAAAAACCTCATCAATTAAAAGCGATTTGGAAAGAACTGAGCTAAGCAAAGTGAAAACCGGCGTATTTACTGGTTGCTATGCTATAAACCCAGCTACGCAGCAGCCAATTCCAATTTGGATTGCAGATTATGTTCTTGCTCACTACGGAACCGGTGCTATTATGGCTGTTCCAGCACACGACGAACGCGACTGGGCTTTCGCAAAACAATTCAATTTGCCTATAATTAAAGTTGTTGAGCAAAAGGGAAGCAACGCAGATATTGAAAAAGCAGCGTTTACCGATGAAGGCGTTTCAGTTAATTCAACTTACGATGATTTTTCAATTTCTGATTTACCGACAGAAGAAGCAAAGCAAAAGACAATTTCATGGCTCGAAGAAAAAGGAATTGGTGAAAGAAAAATTCAATTTAAATTAAGGGACTGGCTTTTTTCACGTCAGCGTTACTGGGGCGAACCGATTCCTATTATGTTTTTTGAAGATGGAACAAAGCGTGCTTTGGACTTAGACGAACTTCCACTTTTGCTTCCTGAAGTAACTGAATTTAAGCCGGCAAAAACCGGTGAATCTCCACTTGCAAATGTACCTGAATGGGTCAATTTCATTGACAAAAAAACCGGAAAGAAAGCCCGTTTTGAAACAAACACAATGCCACAATGGGCGGGTTCCTGCTGGTATTATCTTCGCTATCTTGACCCTAATAACGATTCGATTTTCTGCGATAAGGAAAAAGAAAATTACTGGATGCAGCCCGATGGTGTAGATTTATACGTAGGTGGTGCCGAGCATGCCGTTCTGCATTTGCTTTATGCTCGCTTTTGGCATAAGGTTCTTTTCGATTATGGCTATGTTTCTACTCTTGAGCCATTTAAAAAGCTATTCCACCAAGGACTTATTCTTGGTGCAGATGGCAGAAAAATGTCGAAATCACTCGGAAACGTTATAAATCCAGATGATGTAATTGAGATGCACGGTGCCGATTCTCTTCGTTTATTTGAGATGTTCCTTGGTCCTTTGCAGGATTCTAAGCCATGGTCTGAAACTGGAATAGAAGGTTCAAACCGCTTCCTTAACCGCGTTTGGCGTATGCAAGTAAATGAAGATGGTACGCCTTCAAATGATGTTCAGGATATTCCAATGAACGCAGAGCAGGAATACATTTTAAATTCAATGATTAAAAAAATTGGCGAAGACATAGAAGCAATGCGTTTCAATACAGCAATTGCCCAAATGATGATTTTCGTAAATGAATTTTATAAATACAAGCAAAAGCCACGTGAGGCAATGGAAAAGTTCCTTTTGTGCTTAGCTCCGTTTGCACCTCATATAGCTGAAGAATTATGGCATTTGCTCGGACACAATGAATCAGTTACTTTGCAAAGCTATCCAGAATTTGATGAGAAAAAAGCCGTTAAAAGCCAAATTGAAATGGTCGTCCAAGTTAATAGCAAAATCCGAGGAAAATTCCCCTGCGATTTGGATTTAACGCAGGAAGAAGTGGAAGCAAGAGCAAAGGAAGATGAAAAAGTGCAAAGCTATTTGGAAGGCAAGCAAATCAGGAAAGTGATTTTTGTGCAGAATAAAATCATTAATTTTATTGTTGGCTAATTGTTAGGGATATGCAAGTAGTTAGATTGTCATTATGACAGATGTCAGAATCCATCTTAAAAATAGTTTTTATTGGTCATTAGTTATTCGTTATTAGTACTTTTTACTAACAGCTAATGACTAAAATATTCCTTTGTCCATTCTCTTTAGAGAAAACCAAGATAGATTCTGACATACGCCAGAATGACATCTTTACTTCTTGTAATCAAAACTTTACGAAAGTTAAGAAACTTTCGCAAAGTAAAAGAGCTAAATACTTTTGAAAAGTATCACAGAACTTTGCGAAAGTTGAAAATCTAAACCTTTTGTCATCTCTATTTAAATCAAGTTCTTTCTTTATAAGGGGGTTCGGAATGACAATGCACATTAACAATTAAAAATTAACAATTAAAAATTAACAATTAATCATTAATCATTAATCATTATTTAATCATTCCTAACGCTTTACCAACTTTTGTGAAAGCAGCAATAGCAGTTGTAATATGCTCGTTGCTGTGGGCAGCAGAAATTTGGACGCGAATGCGGTCTTTTCCTCTTGCAACAACTGGGAAAGAAAATGCTGTTACATAAATGCCTTCTTCCAGCATCATATTGGCAAAATCCACTGCGAGTTTGGAGCAATCGGGATATTTACCGAACATAATAGGAACGATTGGATGCTCGCCGGGGATAATATCGAAGCCGGCAGCAGCAATTTCCTTGCGGAAACGTTTCATATTAGCTTCTAATTTATCGCGTAATTCAGTTGTACTGCTAAGTAAATCAATAACTTTAATTGTAGCACCGGCAACCGAAGGTGCAATAGTATTTGAAAACAGGTATGGACGTGCTTTGTTTCTCATCCAGTCAATAATTTCCTGATGACCTGAAATGCAACCACCGGAAGCTCCACCGAGTGCTTTTCCGAAAGTAGTGGTGATAATGTCGATTTTATCCATAACACCGTGGAATTCGTGAGTTCCTCTGCCAGTTTTTCCCATAAAACCGGAAGCGTGTGAATCGTCCACCATAACAATCGCATTGTATTTTTCGGCTAAGGCAACAATTTCCTTTAGCTTTGCAATATCGCCGTCCATAGAAAAGACGCCGTCAGTTGCAATCATCCGGAAGCGGCAGTTTTGTGCTTCTTTTAAACAGCGTTCCAAGCCCTTATATTCTTTCCCGCTTGCTTCGTCCATACCAACTTCGTCGCTCATATCTCCGTGGCGATAAATCCAGCGCTGTGCTTTGCAAAGACGGATACCATCAATAATTGAAGCGTGGTTCAACGCATCTGTAATAATTGCATCTTGCGTATCTAAAAGTGGTTCAAAAACTGCTCCGTTTGCATCGAAGCAGGAAGAAAACAGGATTGTGTCGTCCATTCCGAGAAATTTGCTTACTTTTTGCTCTAATTCTTTATGAATGTCCTGAGTTCCGCAGATAAAACGAACTGAAGAAAGTCCGTAGCCCCTTTTGTCAATTGCTTCGTGAGATGCTTTGATTAGTTCTGGGTGCGATGACAATCCGAGATAGTTGTTGGCGCAAAAATTTAGCACTTTTTTCCCTTTTACTATAATTTCTGCTCCCTGACTGCTTTCTATAATTCGCTCGTATTTATAGAGCTTTTGTTCCTTAATGCTCTCTAACTCGTTAGTTAAATGCTCTTTTAATTTTCCAAACATTATATTTTCCTTAAATTTTATTTAAAAATAATAGTGTTAATTGTTTTAAACATTTTTTTCTTTTTTGCAAAATTGCAATTTCCAATTTAACTTTTCTTTGTCAAATTCTATTACAATTCTTTTAGATTTTTTTATTTGATTGTAGCCGGGTGAAAAATAATAATCTTCAATAAAGCAAGCACCATTGCTGAAAGTAAGTATTATTTCAATATAATGTTGTTTGTCTGTCATTCTGAACGAAGTGAAGAATCTCAAATTTAGTGTTAACAATGACTTGTGAGATTCTTCACTACGTTCAGAATGACAAGAAGTTTTTCCAATTACTTTTCTGGATTCTTCACTACGTTCAGCATCACAGGATTCAATAATAACATCAGGAGATAAATGAAAACTAACTTTCTTTTTCCCTTTAATTTTGCAAATATCGGTTCCTTCAATATATTGAGCAAAAAAATGAATTTCGCGTTGATGAGGTTCCCCAAATCCACAATGCTCGCCAACAAATTTATCATTAGTGTATTCAATGGCTTTTGCTTTTGTTCTGTCAGTTTTCAACCAAAATAGGTCGTCAAGATTGTTTTCAGCCCATTCGTTCTGTTCTAATCCATCAACAGAGAGCGTATTGTGGTAGGCGGTGGAACGGAATAAATTCCTCATTTTTGGGTAGCCGGTATAGGAAAATGTTCCGGGGTCAGCAATTATGTCTTTTCCAAAAATATTTAATGTGAAAGAAAGCTGGTCATTATGGCTGTGTCCGCCTTTCCCTTTTTGACCGATGTTTCCACAGCGGATTGTAGCGAAGTATGTTTCAGTTCTCTTTATGTAAATACCGAAATCTTTGTAAAAGAAATAGGGCTTTGTTTTTAATTGTATATTCTTAAAATAATTACAAATACTATAAACTGGTATTAGGTTATAAATAGAATTAAGAAAATCCCCCCTACCCCCCTTTGAAAAAGGGGGGAAACTATTTTCAATAAATTGAGATAAGTCTACAGAACTTAAGATATTATCCCCCCTTTTAAAAAGGGGGGTAGGGGGGATTTTTTTATATTCAATGCTTCTAAAATTACTATTCTTTTTCTGATTTATAATTATATTTAAAAAACTATAAATATCAGCACTAGCAAAAAATCCGCTGTCATTATCGCCAATTTGCTCAACGCGCCCGTCATTTTTTAGCAGATTAAAGGAAAAATCAAATATTCTATTTATTCTTTCATAAATAATCGGTTTTAAGTCAAGTGTAAAATCTTTTTCGTTAATTAAAAAATGCTGTGCTTTTAATGAATTAATCTTTTTTTTCTTTATAAAATTGCAGGGTTCAATTTCAAAAAGTTTCTTGATTTTTTCTTCCTTTAAAGACAAAGCAATAGCTAAACCAGATAAAAGAATTTCTGTAGAAAAGTAATGATAGCAGGTACTTCCTTCAAAATTGCTGCCGTCCTCATTGAATTGATAAAGGATTTCATTGCAAAGTTCCTGTATAGCAAAGAAGAGTGTTTTATTTGTAAACTCATTTATTGGGAGATAGGCAGAAAGAAACAACATTCCAACAATATTAGCGAGGTAGTGGTTACCTCTTATTCCGTTGCTCCACTCTAAATTTTCGCAGATAAATACAAGATGTTCTAACAAACTTTTTGAAAAAGTTGTATTAAATTGTTGAGTAAACTTAAAATTGGCATTTTTATAAAAATCATAAGCAAGCAGCCAGTTTACTGCTCTAATAGCCACTTCCATTGCGACCGACCAGTGAACACCGTAATTATATTTATTCGATTGAATAAAATCTAAAATCTGCTTTTGAAATGCTTCGAAATATACGTTTGGGCTTTTAAGGTATTTTGTGCTTTTTTGAGCAAGGATAGAAGCATAAGGAAAAATCAGAAGATGCTGCATCCTGCCAAGTTCCCAGATGTTTTTTATGTCTATACCTTCTGCTTGATTTAGTTCTATTTTTTTTCCTAAAATTGAACTATCCCACATAAAATCAGTTAATATGTCGTAGTGCCAGTCAATCTTTTTCTCGTTATTTTCTGTAATTAAATGAACTTTTTTCCAATCACTTCCAAACAGAGAAAACTCATTATTTAGGTATTTTTCCGAAAGATATGTAATTTCTTCTTTTTTTTCTAATAAATCATAAATGGGAGGTGGAGAGAAATAGAAATGAAGACTTTCATTTCCATTTCCTGTCATTCTGAGCGCAGCGAAGAATCCAGAGGAAAATGGTTGCGACAAGGTTTTTCTGGATTCTTCACTTCGTTCAGAATGACAAGATAAGATAGATTCTTCACTTCGTTCAGAATGACAAGATAAGATAGATTCTTCACTACGTTCAGCATTACAAGAGGTGATGGATTCCTCACTTCGCTTGGAATGGAAAGAATGTATTAATCGGAAAAAACGCTCCATTGCTTTTTCTAATGCAGCTTTTTTTGAGATTTTCCAGATTTTCCGAAATTTATAAAATTCTATCAATTTAATACTTTAATAGTTAAATTCATCTATTTCTTTATAACAAAAATAATTAATTATTCTTATACTTTAAATATAAAAGAATTTTGTTTGAAAGAAGAGGAATATTTTTTAAATTAAACTTTAAAATATTAGAACTTTTAAATGAAAGGGATAAAATGAAACGAATAATTACAACAACGATATTAGGAGTAATCTTCGGAGTTATTTGTACTCAAATGTCTCATCAGAGCGAGGAAGCTTTGGCAATCGGGTCGTTCATTTCAATTTTGCTTTCAAGGGCATTGCTTGGTTTTGCAATTGGAATAAGTAAACTGAAAATGGATTGGTGGCTGCATGGCATAGTGCTTGGTGGCTTATTTTCTTTGCCGCTTGCTTTCAATGTATTTTCGAATGAATGTCAAAATCAAATACTTTTGTTTTTCGGTTTCATTTTTCTTGGTATGATTTATGGATTTTTAATTGAACTTATTACCACTGTTTTGCTTAGAATGAAGAATAAAGAGGAAATAAGTTCTCCCGATTTCAATCAAGAAAGGACTTAGTAGTTGAAATAAATAATGAATATTTCATTTATAAATATAATTAAAGTGTCATTTCAAACCCCCATATAAAGCAAGAACTTTATTTAAATGGAGATGAAATAACATAGCTAAAAGCTACAAACAAAATTAAAAACTCCAGATGCCTCGTAGTTTGATATTTCGCAATTAATATAGTTCTGTTATTAAAAAAATGTAATTTCACAAAATAGCATACTTATAACTCCTAAATAAATTTAGGAGTTATTCTAATAATTCGAGTAACTCCCAAATTTATTTGGGAGATTAACTGCGAATTTATTCTTTACGAGGCAAATCTCCTAACTCCTTTATTTTAGTTATGGAGTCTGGAGTTCAAACCTGAATAATTCATCAGATGACTGGGAAGTCATCGGATGAATAGATACAGTAACGAAATTTGAATTTAATAAAAATTAGCGGAAAAAAGTAGTTTTTTACAGTATTTTTAGCAAATCATTTATTATCAATTACTACTGAAATTTTTCCTTAAATTTATGAATAATACTGGCTAAAACTAAACCATCTAAACCATCTAAACCATCTAAACCATCTAAACCATCTAAACCATCTAAACTTTCTGAATATTACCCCTCTTCAGTTTCTTCCTCACTTAAAAGCAAATGCTTCTCCTTTATTCTGCATAGCGAAAAGTAAGAGCAGTTGTTACAGGAATTTATATCTGCCGGCTCAACGAAAAACTTCCCTTCAGAAATTTTTTTTACGACCTCTTTAGCAGAATTGAGTGAAATATTTAAAATATTTTCTAAATCATCACTATTTGATAAAAGCCCGCGTGTTGAAAGTGCTTTACTTTCAGCTATTTGAGAATCTTTGTTAAGCAACAGGTATTTTGAATATTGATAATTTTCCTGTTTATTATTTGGTTTTGGATAAAAAAGATAGTAAACCCCACCTTCCGCTGCGGACTCAAGACAGTAATAGTCGTTCAGAAGTTGCTTTGCTGCCAAAATATAAAGTGGAACCTGAAAACTCTTTCCGTTTATTATTTTGCTGTTGTTTGGTAGAACTGAACCTGATTTGTAGTCAGCAACTAGAAACTGTATTCCATCATTTTCGTTTCTTATATCAATCCTGTCAATTTTACCGTAAATTTTCAAATCTTCATCAATTTTCACATTCAAAGAGTTTTTTACTTTTGCTAAATTGAAAGAAACTTCAAAAAGTGCTGGCAAAAAGCCCGCAGACAGTTCCAGATTTTCTATTTCGTTATTCAGCCAAATTTCGAGGAAACCCTTTCTGTTTTTATTGCCAAAAAAACTATCTTTCGTTAATTTTTGAAGTGGAGTGTCAGTAAGATTAATATCGAAAACCCTGTTTGCGATTTTTTCTAAAATTTCTTTGTAAAACAAATAGTTTTCACGCTTAAGTTTTACTGGAGCCGCTATGTCAATATTTGGAAGAGAAATCTCACCAATTATGTTAGTTTCTTTGTTATTCAGTTGTTCTGCCTGAATTAATTTAAAGAAAGTATATAAAATTGAATGGATAATGTTTCCACGTTCAAGAGGGCTTACGGTATCTTCGTATCTGGGAGTGTCTTTAAAATTAAGTAAATAATTTGAAAAGTATTTATAAGGGCAATTTGTAAATGTTTCGAGTTGAGTAATTGAAAAAGTCCCATCTTTGAGCCGCTTAATTTTTTCTTTAATTACATCATTGCATTTCTCAAAAACTGAATTTTGATTTTGAACAAAAGTTGAATAATACTCGTGCAAATATTTGAAATTATTTTTAAAATCAATTAGTTTTTCGTCAAGAACAAAATCAATATTGCTTGAAATTTTCTCTTCTTTTTCAATTTCTTCAAATAGATTGTCTGATATTTTTGTTTCTGCTTGATTGGATTTTTGATTATTTACAGTCGAGAAAGATATTCTGCCAAGAAAATCAGCTAATTCTCGCTTACCAGAAATTGTGTTGAGCCATTTTGCTATATCCGGATAATCAGTTGCATCTTTGCTGGTGGCTAAATCATAGAAGCAGCCGTCTTCTTCTAATGAAGTGATTTTGAAAAGTGCATCAATGAAAGGAGAACGAATATGGGCTTCCTGTTCGCTTTTATTCGGATAAAAGATATAGAGTTGTTTTTCAGCATTATCAAGGGCTTCTGGGCTGTTTGAAAGAAATTGATAAAAGAGCATACGTTCAGAGCGAATATGTCGTGCTTTTGTCTCTGGAAGCTCTTTACCGAGAAATGTTTCAGCACTGTATGCAAGTGGAAAGGATTTGTCTATAGCGCCACAAAGAATTGTAACTTTATATGGTATTCCACGAATTTGCTCGACAGAAGTAACAGTTACCCCCAAACCCGGTTTCTCTGAAATTTGGTATTTAGCTCCGGATACTGCTATTTTCAACCTCTGCGTTAATTCTATAAAATCGAATTTCTTAAATTGCTGCCTTTCTCTCAAAATTCCGAGCATTTCGTCTAAAAGATTTATAAATGCAGTGAGAGAGCGGCTTTCCTTTTCCAATTGCTCTAATTTATACGAAATTTCAAATTTATCTGTATATTTGCTCTTAGAATGCAAAAAATCTTTATATGAATCAGAAAGTATTTTCCTAATTTCAAATTTATCAATTATTTCCTTTTTAATAAGTTCATTAAACTCCTGTGGCGATAATTTTCCTTTTTTATTAGGAAGTAAAGAAAAGATTTTCAAAAAGTCATCGTAAGCTTTTTCTACCCGCTTTTGCTCTCTTGTATTATTTTCAATTTCAGTTGGGTCAACGTGTCCAGTTCTTCTTGCGTCGTTAATTGAATCTGCTAAATACTTTATTCTGTTCATTAAGAAAGTTTTCCAGATGAACTCACCTTTGTAAAGGTTGCCGCCACTAATTCTTAACTGCTCTGCAACAGAGTTAAGATTACTGCTGTCAATTTGTTCCTTATCGTTTTTTGTATCTATATTGAAATTTAAGAAATTACTTTGGAGTGCAGAATGAATGTCGCTTCTTTTAAAACCATAATTGATAATATTCAAAACGGAAAAAATTGCAGTAACAACTGCGGATTCGCTTAAATTGAATCTATCGGAGATATTTCCGGCAATTTTATAATCAGCAAAAAATTCACGGAATAACAAGGAGTATTCCTCCGGTTTTCTGGCTACTATGCAAATATCGCTTAAACTAATTTTTTGGTTAATTGCAAGTTCTTTAATCAGTTTGCAAATCAACTTAACTTCCTGCTCTTTATCCGATACAGAAAATACTTTTGTGAATTTAGAAAAAGAACTGCTTTTATTAGCTTTTCCCAAAGCAAAAAGATTTTGACGAAGAAAAAAACTGTTTGAAGTATTTTCTGTGTTAGAGATGCTTTTTTCCATTTCAAAAAGAGAGAAGCCACAATCTTTTATAGCGATTATTGTATCTTCAAGATTTGAAAAAAGTGGCCCGTTATTAGGAGAATAATCAATTTGAATTGCAAAAGGTAGCTGTGATTTTGCAAAAAGTGTAATGAATTTGATTTCCGGCGGTTTAAACTGGCTAAATCCATTTAAAAGGATTTTTGGCTGATTTTTAAAACAGCCGTCAATTTTATTGTTCGAAAAAAAATCAATAGTTCTGTTCAACAATTGAGGGAAATCAAGGAATTTTTCTCCGAGCAACTTTTGGTATTCAGTATATATTTTAAAAATATCAGAAAGACGTGGCTTGTCAATATTTTCGTCATCAGAATTTAAGTCTTTTTCGAGGTCTTGCGGAGTAATCCCGTCTTCTTTCAAACCATAAATCAGTTTTGCGAGACGGGATATAGTTGGAATTGAAACTTTGCCTTCTTTTCCTGCGAAAAAAGTTAATTCAGCATTTTTAACTGCTTCTTCAAATAATGCTAACTGATAGCCATCTGAAATAATTCTGAATTTTTTGCTGTTTGGCTGAAATTCAAAGCACTTGGTAATGAAACTCTGTAAGGTGTAAATATTTGCATTAACTAATGGTTTTTTATGAATTTCAAAATATTTCCTTATAATTTCGTTTTTTAGAAATCTAACTAAACGCCCCGTAGGAACAATTAGAATCAACTGATTTAAGTTGTTTTCCTTAATTGCATCGTCCAAACTTTGCTCAATTGAACAAACAGGCAAACTTGCTTTAAAGGACTGATTGCAAAGGAATTGAGCCATTTTATTTTTTTCGTTTATTCAATAAATCAGCTATCCAATATAACATATTTTTCCCTACATTTTCAGTAATATTCTTTATAGAATCTTTTGCTTTTTCAGTGTAATTATCAATTTCTTTCTCAGCTTCTTCAAAAACACCTAATCTTTCATACAATTCTAGCATTTTGGGAATATCTTCTTCTTTAACACCTTTATTGTTAAAGAACTCATCAACAAGCGCCCTGTCTTCTTCGTTTTGAGCAATTTTCTCGGCAGTTAAAATCAGGAAAGTCTTTTTCCCGTCCAAGAGGTCCTGCCCAACGCGTTTGCCGAATTTTTCAATTTCAGCAGTAGCATCTAAAAGGTCATCTTGGATTTGGAATGCAAGCCCGAGTGCCTTTCCGTATCTGATTAAAGAATTGATTTCGGCTTTTGTTCCATAACCGGAAAGCCCTCCAATGCAAGAAGAAGCTTCGATTAGCATTGCAGTTTTCAGCTCAATCATTTTTAGATATTCATCAAGCGAGATGCTTTTTTCCTGCTCGAACTGCATATCTAATGCCTGTCCCTGACAAACTTCAATTAGGGCGCTATTGAAGCGTGTGGAAATTCTTTCGTTATTGCTGCTTTTTTCGCGGGTAGGAAGCAAGGCAAAGGCAAGTCCAATCATAATGTCGCCGAGCATAATGGCAGTAGCTTCGTCCCATTTCTTATATACAGTTTCTTTTCCACGGCGAAGAGGCGACTGGTCCATAATGTCATCGTGGGCAAGAGTGAAATTATGCAGCATTTCAAGGGCTATGGCGCAATTCATTGCTTCTTCAGTTTTTCCACCAACTGCTAAATTAGAAAAAATAACAAGCATCGGACGAATTCTTTTCCCTTTGCCTGCCATAATATACTTTAAAGGTTCAAGTAAAACCTGATTTTCTAAAGAACTTATATAATCTTCAAGATGCTCTTCAAAACTATTTAAATACTTATTATATAAATCCTTGTAATTAATATCATTGTTCATTATCTCAAAAAATATGAAAATGTTAACAAAACATATTGTTTTAAGACGTCATTTCTAACATATTCATTGTAATAATCGTATAAATTTGTTTCAACACTTTTATTTTGATTAAGTGCATCGTAAATAGTCAGGCGGATTTCACCGCGGTTATTCTCAAGAAATTTTTTCCCTATTCCAATATTTAACTGATTGTAATTATTATCTTTATCAACATATAAACCAGAATAATACTGACCATTGAACTCTGTTGATAAAAAGAAATTTTCCCAGAAAATCCAGTTGAAACTTATTTCAGTATTATAGCTCATATAATTATTATTCGAACTTGTGCTTAAAGTGTTCTTTGTAGTATTATTATTTACCCGGAGAGCAACGCGGAAATCAACATAATCGCTTATATTGCTGTTAATTGCGACCTGTCCTCCGATGGCATAAGCATCTGAATAATTCTTTTTATAATTAATCAAAGTAGGAGTGCGGGTGTATGACGCATTCACACCTAAATTTAAATTGCTTCCAATAAATGATAAAGGAAAGCCGTAATTAATAAAAGTTCTTGCATCGTAATAGCCAGTTGTATTGATTGGTTTTGTAAGTTGTCCGCCGGCAGGAAGCAAAATTCCATTTTCGACTATTGTGTCTTTAGCTGCAATATATGTTGAATTTGTAATATAATCATTCCTCAAATTTACATTGAAGAAAATCATAAAAATATTGGTCAAATCCTGACTTAAATTCATAAAACGAGTAACAAAAGAATGATTTACCTGTTGCTCCAAATTTGGATTACCAGCAGAAAGCTGTAAAGAATTGGCATTATCAACAACATTTTGTAATTGAGTAATGGAAGGTGCCTGGGTGCTTGTCCGATAGTGCATTCTCAAATTTGCGTTCTGTGAGAATTTGTAACGGAACCTCAGCGATGGCAAAATATTATCAAAAGTATATTTTTGTTCTAAAATGTTTGGAAATTCCTGATTACTCACTAAATCAGCCCTTTGATAATTCAATGAAAAATCAAGGTTCATATCGTCATTTCTCAAGCGATAGCCGATGCCGGCACGTTGAGTAAAATAATCATTATCAAATCTATTTGATAAAATGGAATCTATCACAGAATAATCTGATGTCAGAACATTCCAGTCATAAGTTAATTTATCAGAATAATTATTTTGATAATTTGCGTTATAACTTAATTGTAACTGGCTGTTATCAGTAACCGGCTCGGTGTACATAACATTAGAACCGAGAGTATAGCCATTTGTTTTAAGTGTTGAGTTTTGGTCAACGGTGTCTATTGTAAAAAGATTATTTGAAAGAGAGCCGTTCAAAGTATATAAATCGCCAGTTCCTTTTCTGTCGCTGTAATTTGTTGTAAAATTTACAGAAAAGGTTCTACCAGTATTATTTAATTTCAATCTGTAAAGCAAATCGCTCGAAAGATTAATCGCATTATTATTAGAAATTGTATTATTTGCAGTTGAACTTAAAGTATCTTGATTTAAATAGTTAGCAGCATTAATTGTTCCGTTTGCATCATAGCCCTGAAAAATCATTGTTGGCTTCCAAATCAGCGAATTGCTGGAATCAATTGTGTATTTTACTTGAAAATTCAGGCGGTGATTGTAATTATCAATATGAGAAATACTGTTCTGATTATATTTTTGGCCGTTATAATCTTCGGAAATATAATCCCGGTCAATTAATTGATTATTATTGTTTTTTGAAATATTAAAGAAATAGCTGCCAGTAACGTCTAAATCTTCCCAGAAAATCTCGGAATAATTTATACCGATAGCATGAGAGGTGCTAATGCCACTTTGCTGTCCGACTAAAAAATTGAAAGGGTCGAAGCCATCGGAACTTGGAGGACGTCCGCCAGAGGGTCTGCCACCGGGAGGACGCATTCCGCCGGGAGGTCCAAAGCGCCTTTGCCCTGAACCCGAAGAAATTCCCATAATGTCTTGCATTGAGAAATTTTGTTGGTTTACATTATTGCTCATTGCCAGAATAGAAATTCTTCTTTTCTGACTGAATAAATTTACATTACCAGATGCAGAATATCTGTCTTGAGAGCCACCACCAGCAGTGAGTTTACCGAAACTGCCTAATTTTCTGTCCTGCTTGGTAATGATGTTCATCGTCTTTTGACTTTGTCCGTCATCGAAACCGGTGAACTCTGCCTGGTCGCTCAGTTTATCGAATACCTGAATTTTATCAATGGATTCAGCAGGCAAATTCTTGAGAGCTAAAGTGGGGTCATCACCAAAGAAGGGCTTTCCGTCAACAAGTACTTTCTTTACTTCTTCACCTTGGGCTTTAACAGTTCCATCTTTTTCAACTTCAACTCCGGGCATTTTTTTAATTAAATCTTCTGCAACTGCATCGGGCTTTGTTTTAAATGAATTTGCAGAAAACTCTGTTGTATCTTCGACCTGTCTGCCTAAGGGAGCTTGCCCTTGAACTTCAATTGCTTTCTTTTGAATATCAGTTTGAAATACTAATATATCTCCCAGATTAGTTTTTTCACGGCTATTTACTTTTATTTCTTTTTCATAAGTTTCATAACCAATAAAAGAAATTTTCAATTTATAAGGACCTTGAGGAACTTTTTCTATTGAAAATCTACCTTGTTTATCTGTTAATGCAAATAGTTGGCTATTATCTTTATTTGAAGTGAGAAGGACATTGGCGCTTACAAGGGTTTGCTTTGTTTCACTATCTAATACTCTGCCTGTTACAGTAAATTGATTTGTCTGCGAAAATAATGTTCCAAACGAAAATATTATTATTATTAATGCTAGTTTTTTCATTTTTACCTTTTTTTGTCTATAAAAACGATATATAGACAAAAAAAAAGGTAAAATAGTTTAATTTTAAAATGGAGTCCAAACAAAACTAACAAATGGGACGACAAATGGCTGAGTAAAAAATGCAAGTCCAAAATCAGAAGAAAATGAACTATTTGCTAAGCGAAGCCCGAGCATTACCGCAGAATGTGTTGGATGAGCAATGTTGCTGTTCCAGATTTCTCCAATGAAGTGCAAATCGCTTCTTTTTGAAAATTTGGTGTCTAATCCAAGACCGATACCAAAAGAACCATCTTCGTAAGTCATATCCCAGATGTTTTCACGGAAATTTAAAATATAAATATCATTCCCACCTGCTTTGTAAAAGAGTGCAGCCGTAAAAGTAGTTCGCTCCAATCTCATAGTTGCATTTCCGTAATAATGCAAAAATCTGTTATTGTGGTTAATGAAGCCAAGATTTGCACCGAGTGATACAGTAAATAACTCGGCAACATCTTCAATTGGAAAACTGAGTGGAGTTACCTTTACGTTGAACAAAGTAACCTGCTCTTTTGATGGCACATCTGGTATTATGCTCCTTCCAGCCGTAACAGAAAGGAAATCAGAAATTCCAAAGCCAGCATAAAAAATTAGCAATTCAAAATTCCCAATGAAATGATTGCGTCCAATTGGCTCAGCAGTTGGCAATAAGTAAATACGGTGGTTATGTCGGTATAAATCCTCAACTTTAACTATTTCAACAATTTGATTCTCAAAAATAGTTGCATTTCCTAATTCAGTTGCGAACTTAGCTCCTTCGCCTTCTTCAGGGTCATTGAGCATTTCAACGCAGTAGCCCGTAATAATATCGCCATTTGTCAGGCGTATTGAATAAACCGTAGTTCTGTCAGCAATAACTTCTTTTAGCTTTGAACTTGCTGCTGTTGAAAATACTTGGAAAGCAAACAAAAAGCAAATAACTAATAATACAATTTTTCTTTTCATAATTATTATTAATTTAAAAAATTAAATTTAAAGAAAATCAAGGAAATAGAAAAGGGTTTATTTGTTGAATTGTTTATTTGTTTATTTGTTTAATTGTTTATTTGTTTAATTGTTTATTTGTTGATTCGTTGATTTGTTTAATTGTTTAATTGTTTATTTGTTGAATTGTTGATTCGTTGATTTGTTGATTCGTTTATTTGTTGATTCGTTGATTTGTTTAATTGTTTAATTGTTTAATTGTTTGTTTTAGTATCAGAACTCCAGACCCCATAATGAAAATAAAGGAGTTAGGAGATTTGCCTCGTAAAGAACAATTGCGCAAATTACCCAGAAAGGTGTCATTTCGAACCCCCTGATAAAGTAAGACCTTTATTTAAATGGAGATGACATAAGATAAAGATGTCCTACATCTTGCAGATGTAGGACATCTGATTTAAGAAGTTTTGCAGAGTAAAAGTAAAGATGTCATTGGTAAACTAAGTGAGAAATCTCACAACTAATTGCTACCACAGAACTTGAGATTTCTCACTTCG
>CAZCLJ010000003.1:0-49748 GCA_964499465.1 uncultured Hyphomicrobiales bacterium | reverse complement strand
ATATGCAATATAATAAATTATATTGACATATCCAAATTTATTTGGGTAACGTCAGCCCCTACCCCCCTTTTTCAAAGGGGGAGAAGAATTTTCTTTGTAATTTCCCCCTTTGAAAAAGGGGGGTAGGGGGGATTTCTTAGTGCTGTTCTGTATTTCATTGGTTTTGCAAAAAAGATGTCATTGGCAACGAAATGACAAGACTGCGAAATACCAAACTACGAGGCGTCAGGAGTTCTGAGTATAAAAAAAAACTGCCAGAATTTCTTCTGGCAGTTTAATTTAATTATTGCCTTAAATCAACATTTAGAGAAAGTCTGTTGACAATTCCGATGTCTTGTGTAGGAGTAATAGAATAATCTAATTGGCCACCTACCCCGCCAACTAAGTAACTAAGTCCAATTCCGCCACAAAGTCCGAACTGGTCATGTCCGAAACGATAGCCACCACGAACTGAAAGTATTTGCTTCCAAGTCCATTCTGCTCCAAGAACAAATTGCTCCGGAGAATCAGATAGAGTAACGAAATCGAAAGCAGCAGTTACTTTATGGTCATCATCATTATATACTTCTGAAGCAATACCTGCACGGAAAATTAGTGGAACATTATATGCAGAAGTTAAGTATTGCACATCAAGTGGCTGCATATATAATTCATCGACTAATTTTTTTGTTGCATTAAGGTCCTGCCCTGTATAAGTCATTTGAGAACCGAGATTATGAATTGAGAATCCAAGTTTTATTCCTTGAATACCTGTTTCATATTTAGTTCCAATATCAAAAACAAATCCTGAAGCATCTAAATCTGCAATTGCATTGTACAAATATTTACCGGTTACACCGAAAGAAAATTGTTCGGTAAGATAGCCGGCAAGAGACATTCCAATTGCAAAATCGTTGACACTGTAGTAGTTTCCCGTTCCTTCCGGTCTTTCAATAGTAGTTCTTTCTATTTTATCACAACCAAAAGTTGTAAAGGAAAGAGCAGAAGTAAAGTATTCCCCTATTGGCATAGATAATGCAGCATAGTTATGCTGAAAATCTGAGAACCAACTGGTATAAGAGACATTACAAGCCATATATTTAACATCTGCAAGTCCGGCCGGGTTCCAATAAATAGAAGTCAAATCGTTAACTACAGCAGCATAAGCTCCCATACCATTTGCTCTTGCTCCTACAGGTATTTTCACAAACTGAGCACCTGCAACACCGACTTTTGAAAATTCACCAGCAGAGGAGCCAGAGGTATTATTATCTAAAGCTTGTACATTATATACAAACGATATAAATATAGCTAAAACTATATACAAATTTATTTTATATTTCATAAAATTATCTCCAGTTCTCATTAATTATAAATCTTCAATTAATCTGAAGCCACCAACAATAACTGAGAAATTCTTTATTGTCTTGGCTCCGTCAGGTGTAGTAATAACTGCTACTAATGTTTGGCTTTGAACTCTTTGCTTATTCTTGGATAGTAAATTCCAGATTTCTACTGATTCCTGGTCCTGATAAGCAGAAGCTTCATCGTGCTCTAAAGTTGTAACCAAATCACCCATAACTGTATATATGCTAATAGTGCATCTCTTGGGTAATTTTGTGAAGTAGATTTTTGCATCATAAGGAGATTTCTGTCCCTGATGTGAAATCATATACGGGTTCGGAACAACTTTAATTTGGTCCATCATTTTGTCTGTATAGGAACCTGGCTGATTATTAGTAACCTTAAATTTTACTTTAGCTCCGGGAAGTGGGAAACCTGCGGCACCACCAGTGGAATATAAAGTTACCTGGTCACCGGGTTTAAAGTCATCGCCGTATATATGTGCTATATTGTCTTCTGCATCCCATTTCAATTCACCGCTGGGGTCAATTCTTCCCTTATTAGCATAATCTAAAGCAAAATTAATACCGGCTATTTGAAACATATTTACAAAGTCAACAGTATCAACACCATCACTTGAAACTGCAGATAAATAATAACGCCCTTGTGTTCCAACGTTAGAAGTTAATTTTAATATTACGTTTTCTGGTTTGCTCGTTTGCCAAGCTTGTTGTTTTCTCAAACTTGGAATAGACATTGATTTATTTCTTCCATTTACCCAAGCAAATGAATATAGATTGTATTTTCCTATAAAGGAATTATTTTCTCTCAATAAAAATCTCGGGTCTGGGTAATACTTTTTTAATTCTTGGAACAGTGGGGTTCCGGGGAAAGAATCCGGTAATACAATATGTTCCATTAGTCCGGGATATTCAATTGAAGATGGACCTGTTGGAGGTATTAAATTCAAGCTATTATGAACAGTTACATTCAAGTAAGGTACTCTAAACAAAACTGTTTTATTACCTTCATCAGCTTTGAATATCAATTCGATATCTTCGTATCCACCTTCTTCAAAAGTAACAACATAATCTCCAGGACCATTATTGTAACTACCATAAACCCCACCAAGAGTCAGAGAATCTTTATTATAAAATTCCTTTTTATAGTATTCTATATCCAATAACTGAGTAGATAATACTAGATTAGTATTATCAAGTGCTTCCCAATCAGTAACAGCACCTATTACTGTTGTAACATTTGATGGTTTATCTTTGCCATTCCTTAAAACATCTGGTCTGTATCTTCCACCTCTTTGCTGAACAGCAAAATCAAAACTAAATCCGAGAGTTCCTAATGCTGAAGGGACGAAAGCTTGAGCATAACAATAACCTTCTTCGGAAAAGTTACCAGAAGTAAATTTACCAGCACGGAATACTCTTTCGTCATTATCTCTTAATCCAAAACTGACTGTATCCGGAGGTGTTCGTGTTGTATCAATTATTAGAGTATCTGATAATACATATGAATATGCATCTTCAGTAAAACCACCTCTATATAATAATTCACAGGGAGTAGCTTCAAAATAAGTAATACCATCAAATAAGATTTCGTCGGTTTTTGTATCTCTTAATTTCATTCTTTGATGATACATTCCGAAGCTCTTTTTTCTTTGATTATTTACTGCACGAGTAGTTAGACTCCAATATGGATTAAATTCTAATTCTATTTCTCTTCCATCGCCAAAAAGTTGATTTACTCTGTCCTGGTCAATAGCAAACATTTTAAAATTATACACTCCACCCATTTTATCCTGGTCAATATAAGTAATTTCAAATTCAGAGTTATTACCAATTGGTGCAGCTTTTGCATAAGAAGTAACAACATTGGTGCTTCCTATAGAACCGTCATTCAGTTTAGCTTCTGTTGGCTGAGTATAGTCGCCTTCATCATAAGCTAATACTTTATAGTAATAATCGACATTATTAATTATTTTTTCGGTTTTAACAGGGTCTTCGTTATATTCTATTTTGTAATTAGCATTATCATCTCCCAAATCAATAAATGTATTGTTATTGGTTAATTTCTTCATATAATTCGGAATGATTTCATTCCTAACAACTTCAGTATTTTCGAAATCTGGGAATATTAATTTCTCAAACATCTTGTGCTTTATATAATAATAAACAGAATCCAATACAGCTTTCAAATGAATTGTGTCTCTCATCGAAAGCATTGGGTTAAGAGGAACAGCACGGTCTATAACTCTAACAGTCTTTCCATCAATTACAATTCTTCTGTCAGTATGTTTTAAATTAATAGTATCCAATATATTAATAGTATCTATTTTAGTAATTGTATCTCTAACTCTATCCGGTATTGAATCTATACTAATAGTATCATTAATAACAAGTATCTGTTTTGAATATAGTAACGGATTATAGCTTAAAAGTGCTTTGTCTAAATGAATTACTCCAATTAAAACACTGTCAAACAATTCATGGTGAGGTTTGGATTTAAAGTAATTCCCCCTTAGATTGCGGCGGTCAGAAGTATCAAGAACGACAAAATCTTCCCTTTCTACGTTAAGATAAGGATTATGATAGAATGGTAAATCATTTTCATTAACTAATTTAATAAAATGGTCTCCCCAAGGTTTAGTCAGTAATGCAGTATCAATACTAGTAATTACTGGAAGATAACCTATTGAATCTAAAAAAGTTATTAATGTATCTTTACTCCTATTGTAAAAGAACATTCCGTTTTGGTAGAAGGAACTTGGTTGATAAAAAATAACACCTTTGGCAACTCTCATCAACTTGATTGCAAATTGGTCAAGAGTTGGTGGATTTGTAGAAAAATCATAAACTGGACCAGCAATAAGCAAAGAATCAATCAATGGGAAGTCTGGACTTTCTCTGTCAATGCCGGCACGAACTACTGATTTGTTAAAAGGAAGAGGCATTTCCCATGAGGCGACCTGTTTCCAGCCAAATGGTCCTTTACCTGATGGATAGTTAACTGATGAACTAATTTGGTCTATATCAAAAGTATCCAAATTACTTCTTCTTGCGCGGTATAAACGATAGCCCATAAAGTCTAAGCCACGTTCTAACCCATCCCAGCTAACATCGGACGTAGTATCCCAGGTAACCATAATAGCATTATTCAGTGGTCTCCATGATGCTATGCTCTTATCTGGAGGAATAGGAGCTCTAAAATTGTTATCATAAACAAATTGTGCAAATTTATCTTTGCGAACTAATTCCGCTAAGTCTGCAGTTTTTCCGTCAGCTTCGGGATTTATTGCAGGACGAGCAAGTATTAAACCAACTATTACTCTTACTGTGTCCTGAGGAAGCATTGTAAAAGGTCCTGTTGCCATAAGTACCCGAATATCACTGGGGCTTTCAGATGCTCCATCTCTTGTGCCATCAGCCATATACATATATCTCGGGTCATCTTCTGTTTTGTCTTCATCAATAGGCCATTTATGAAATGTTTTAAGACCTAATTGATATCTGTTCTCAAAGAAACGGGCATCTTTACGTAAATACCCATTTAATGCAGGGTCAAATACCATTTTATCTATACATACTTCTTTCCAGACATCTACAGTATCCTTACCGTTAAATTCTTTAACCCATCTCCATTCGTGTTCAATGCACATAGCACAGAATTTAACAGTATCACCTTGAATTAAAGAGTCAATAACCTCTTCGCAGCGATATGCAGAAGGACTTTCAAGGAAGTCCATTCCGAAATATCCGAAACCTTTACCTTTTTCACTAGTTTGAGGATGTTCAGACCAAGCTACTGCTAAGTTTAAAGTATCTTCTTCTTCGTAATATCTAACTTTATCATTAGATGCACCTGCCTGAGAGTTGCTTGTTAAAGCAATATCTATATCCATAACAGGAGCCATCCAGCAATCAAGTAAGGTATCATCGCTAAAATTAATAATATCATAACGTAAAAAAATAAAATCTCTGTAATCGCCGAAACCCCATGAATAGATGGTTTGTTCATATTGTAAACGCAAAGGATAACCTTCATCTTTTCTTCTTGTTTCGCCACCATCGTATCTGCTTAAATCTGTATCTTTGAATACACAGAAAATGTCTTCTCCCGAAATAAAAGCTGGACCTTTGGGGAAAAATGTTCTGTTGCGGGTTGCATTGTCATAGATATAGCGACCAAAGTAACGGTTGGTCATCAGAGTATCTTCTAAACTAATATCCCATATAGGCCAGTTTGGTCCATCAGAACTTTTAATAGGAGTTCCGTCGGCTTTACGGAAATCAGTAGAAAAATAAGTTCTGTATTTCTGATGGGAAGCAGTTTCCTCAATAGCTTTGTCGCCATCTTCAATTCTACCTGGCACCATCCAGGAGCTACCATTATTTGGATTATATGTAACTTCAACATAGTTTTTATATTCCGAACTGTCTGGTCTCATTTTTCTTGCACCAAACCAGATACCGCTACCATAAAAATACTGGTTTTGAGAGCCACGTGGCCAATGTCCGCCACCTACACTTTGACTTACATTATGGCCAAAAATACCATAATTTGTCGTATAGAACTGAAAATTACTAACAGTATTTCTTTGTAAATCAGCTCCATATTGTCCATAACTATACGTTCTTTGAATTTCATCTGCTTTGTTGCTATTTTTCTTGTTTGGCTGCTTCTTTATTGCAGCAAACATAAGCGATGCAGATAAAAACAAAATGAAAGTTATTGCAATAAAATTTAATAATTTTTTATTTATCATTTTAACCTCATGAATTCTTTGTTATCAATATAAGAAATTAGAATCTAAACATTAAACCAAAATAAACGACCCTTGGTGATTGATAATTACCCCTAAAAGCAGTAGATGTTTCTAAGTAATTAACATAGCTTTCATATTTTTCTGCCTGAGTAACAATACCATTTTTATCGTGGTCGGCATATTCACTATAAAGACGATTACCAAGATAATCATACTGGTTGGTAGCAAAAGTTTCTGCGATACCAAAATTTGATTCTTTATAAAACGAAGTTGGACCAAAATAGTCAACTGGTCTTGAGAAGCTAACACCATCATCATCAGGGTCACCTGTTCTGGTATAAAAGCCAACAATAGCAGTTCTGTTAAATAAATTATTTACGTCCACAAAGAATGAAATAGCCATATTACCGGCACCATCACCGAAGTAGTCTTTAAGCATAAAATCTTTTTGGAATCGCAAATCAGCTCTCCAAAAAGAAGGACCTCTTTCAGAGTTAATTTCGCCAACCGGCTGTCCACCTATATTTAACTTTGTATATGGTGAACCAGATTGGAAGAATCCTGAAAGATTTATAAAAGCATTTTCAAGTGGATATATACCACCAATTGATGGTCCTTGTTGTGAACCCCATGAAAAATTTACTACGAGATTTAATCTGTGAGTTCTGTCATTAGACATCGGATATTCAGTTAGTGGATAAGCTGGTAATTCTGTATATGGTTCAATATTTGGCTGATAATAATCATCTGCTGAAGATGAAGTACCAATTACCTGTGCTAATGTATAATTTAATGTTATACCTAAATGGTCTGTAGGTAATGGACGTTTTCTAATTTCAAATTCAATTCCTTTTGAATTACCATATTCAGAAATTGAATACTGCTGATATGGGTCCGGTATAGCATTAACATAAATCATACCTACCTGATTATATATATCTTTGTAATAAGCAGATATATTTAAAGAGAAAATATCAGTTAATTGATTGCTATAATTGACTTCATAAGCATTGGTTCTTTGAGCTTCCATATTTGGTGCACCAAGAATTGCGCTACCTCTTAACCTTTCAGTGTTGAATCCGTCATATAAATAATTCATTTCGGGCATCTTGAAATATAAGCCATAAGAAACTGAAATATTTGAACGTTCTGTTAAAGGATAAGTTATATTTAATCTTGGACTTATCTGGAATTTTATATCAGCATCTGAAAATAATGAATCACCTTCATTAATAGAAATAAACTTATAGTTATAAATTCTATATAATGAATTTGGGTCAAAGAAATCAAATCTTAAGCCGGGGCTAATGATAATACCTTTATAGGATATCTGGTCCTGGAAATATGCTGATGCTCTCATCGGCTTGTTTGGTTTGCTTGTTTTTTGATATACTCTATCGTTATCAAAAGCATATATATTTCCGCCCCAATCGCTGGAATACACATCATAAAATGGATTACCATCCCAAGGTAAACTGTTCTGATGACGGCTTAAATTATAGAATCTGAGTTCAAATCCAGTTCTAATCATATGCGAAAATCCATTGTCTCCGCCTTCTAAGCTTAAATTATATGCACCATCTAACTGCCAGTAAAATCCTTTTCTAAATTGAAAACTCCTTGAGTTACCTGTATTTGTAAATAAGTAAGGCAAACCATAAGGGTTATTAGTTGCACTTGTATTAGCATTTCCTTCAACATAACCTGTCAAGGGATTTACTGTCGGCATATTGTATGCTATTCTGCCATCACTGGTTTTTCTTACCATTGTAATTAATTCGTAAACGTCAATTGCTTTATTTTTACCTTGTACTAATGCACTTCCACTAATAGTATAATTATCTTCAGGATAATATATATCGAAACCGTTTAGAAAATCAGGGTCTTCATAACCAACGCGTTTCGAAAGCTCATCACTATTCTCAGTTTTCGAAATTGTGAATTCATAATAACTATTTTGTGATAAACGATGGTTTATACGAACCATCATATTGTTAACAAATTGGTTCTGGACAACTTGTTTTGCTATACTTTCAGAAATCTTGGCAGATTCGGTAGTAGTACCCATAGTGTTTGCATAGAGCCAACCCCAGCTTGAACCCTCAAGATTTGTAAGTCCATACTGACCACCTACTGTTAAATCAATTTCATTTGTAATTGAGAATTTGAGGCGTCCGGTAAAACTTTTTACCCAAGATTGATTGTGAGGCATTTGTCCTAAATTATTTCCAATAGGGTCATATACTTCATAATTACTACTTCTATATTTTTCATAAAAATAATTTCCCGATACATAGAAAGTAGATTTATCGAGGAATGGCAAAGGACCACCAGTACCGAATTCAATTTTATGTTCGCCCGGACCTTGTAATTTTTTTCCTTCGCCAACATTTACAGCTTTTAAATTTGAACCTTCGCTCTCACGAATAATTTTTATACCAGAGGATTGACTACCCCAGAGAGCATCTAAGTCAGTACGCCAACGAAGGAAACCTTCGTAATTGTCAGTTGAACCTGTTTTAACTACAGTATTAACAATACCACCCATAGCATCGCCATATTCTGCAGAGAAGCCACCAGTTAACACCTGAACTTCTTCAGTTGCAAATGAGCTAACCATTGGAAAATAATTACCGCCGGAAGCACCAAATCCACCTGTAAACTGGTTTCCAACATCAAGACCATCAACACGGATTTGCGTCTCTGATGCTCTTGAACCACGAATATTAAAGCCATTGCCAGATGAAAAAACTCCAGCACTCATTGCTACAATACTTTGAATACCTTCACGGGCAATTGAAGTCAAATCCTTAGATTCAAACTTTTGCTTTTTTCCGATTGCAGTATTATCGACCATACGTCTATCAACAACGACTATCTCTTCTGTCATTGTTCCTTCTTCCTGTAGCTGGGCTACAACTTCTGCAACCTCGTCAACGTTGATACGCACATTCTTGAGTTCAAGTGGTGCATACCCCACAGCAGTAACTCGGACTACATAAGTTCCGGGGTCTACGTTGACTATTGTAAAGCGACCGTCATTGTTGGCATAACCGCCAAGTTTGGTCCCTGTAATTAGTACTGTAGCCGCCGGAACTGGTTGTCCGCTTTTCTTATCTGTTACTTTTCCTTTTAAGGTTCCGTAGATAGCCGCATTCATTGTGAATGGCGTAGCTATCAGAACCATCAATAATAGTAACATAATTTTACGAATCATAATAACTCCGATTGTTGTTTATTAAGAACTATTGTTATTTAATTATATTTATTAATTTCGATATATGTTCAGTTGCAGTTCGTAGCGTTACAAAATATGCTCCTGAAGATAAACTCTTTGTATTAATTTCTACTGAATTCAGTCCGTTTTGAACTGTTTCATTCGATATGCCCAAAACAGGCATTCCATATATATTTGTTATTTCTATACTTACATTTTCTAATTTTGGTAAATAATATTCTATTTTGCAAAAATCATTTGCTGGATTAGGGAAAATGTTCTTTATTGATAATCCATTTGTAAATCTTTGTGATTCTTCTTCAATACCTGTAACAGTATTTTGATAATAATTTCTAATTACTTTTACTTTTCGCACTAAATCAGCTAAATCCGCTGCTGTGCCGTCGGCTTCATACTGAACAAACGGTAAAGCAAGAACCAGTGCATATACTATTTTTGCAGTATCTCCCGGAAGCATATTGAAAGGTCCAGATGCCATTACCAATCTAATATCTCCTGGGGATTCGCTGTAACCGTCTTTTATTCCGGCAGAAATAAAGTTATATCTTTCATCATCAGTATTTATATCCTCATCAATAGGCCAGTTACGAAAAGTTTTCAAACCAAGTTGTGAATTTTCCGGATAATATGTTTTGTCTTTTCGTAAAAAACTATTTTCATCAACTGCTGGTGTTTCAATTAATGTAACTCCAAGATATCCGAAACCTTTACCATTTTCGTTAGTATTATGGTGTTCAGACCAAACTACTGCTAAGTTTAAAGAATCCTCTTCGTTATAATATCTGATTTTATCATTCATAGCACCTTGACTTGAGTTTGATGATAAGGCAATATCAGGGTCTAAAACAGGAGTAATCCAGCAGTTTTTTAAAGTATCTTCGCTGTAATTAATAATAATATATTTTAAAAGAACAATATCTTTTAAATCATCTGAAAACCATGTGTAAATAGATTGTTCAAATTGCAAATGTAAGGGATAGCCATAAGTTATTTCATCATCATACCTGCTTAAATCAGTATCTTTAAACACGCAGAAAATATCTTCTCCAGAAAAAAAGGTAGGTCCTTGAGGATAGGAATTTCTATTTCTTTGATTAACATCATTTACATAAGAACCAAAGTAATCGGTGCTAATCTCGCTTACTGGTTTAATATGCCAGAGAGGCCAGTTAGGTCCTTCATTTGAATTTATAGCAGCACCATCTGTACTTCTGAAATCGGTTGAAAAATATGTTCTGTATTTTTTATAAGCTTCATTATCTTCAATAGTAGTATCCCCATCTTCAATTCTGCCGGGAACAAACCAGGAATTGCCTTTATTAGGATTATATGATAACTCAACATAATTTCTCATACCGGAATTATCCGGAGACATCTTTTGGGCAGCGAACCAAATTCCACCACCATAAAGATACTGATTTTGGGAGCCGCGGGGCCAATGCAATCCACCAACGCTTTGCGAAACATTGTGTCCAAATATTCCATAATTCGTATTATAGAACTGGACATTACTCACAGTATTTCTTTGTAAATCAGTCCCATATTGACCATAATTATAAGTTCTCTGAATTTCATCTTTGCTATTCTTTTCTTTATTTGAATTAGACTGAATAGCTGTTTCTGCATTGGAATAACTAACAACAAAACAAATTAATAAAACTAATATAGCTATATTTATAGTAGAGAGTTTCATATTACCTCTATATACTTTATATTGTAAAATTGTTGATTGCATTCTGTATATTATTTTTCTATATTTTCTCTGTTTTATTATTGTTTCTTTTACTAAACTTATATTTCATTTTGAATGAAGAGATTAGCTCTTTTATTCATTATATATTTTCTCTGCTTTCAAAATAAAATTAAATTTTTTTATTTTTGAAACTTTTTTAATGTTTCTACGTTTTAGATATTGAATAAGTTATTCTATTTTCATAAGAAGATAGATGCATAGCAATATAATATGCGATTTATGAAACGAAGAAATCGCAGTATTAGATTATACCTGTTATAAATTCACACACATCATCAATCTTTTTGCTCCTTCTTAAATGGCAGTTAAGAAGGAGCAAAATATTTAAAACAAAAATTAATTATCTAATAACATTCAATTGCTTTGTAACGCTTTCATTAGCTGTACGTAATGTAATGAAATATGCACCGGTTGGCAAATCTTTAGTATTAATGTTTATTGAATTGAAACCATCATTAATAAATCTATCATAAACATTTGCAACTAATTGACCGAATACATTATAAATGTCTATTGTTATGTTGCCGCTTGCAGTCAAAGTAAAATCAATATTTGCTTTTTCGCTTGCAGGATTAGGATAAATTCCACTAATATCAACTTTATTTACAATAGCACTATTTTGTTCATTAACAGAAACAGGAGCAAAATGTCCCAACATTACGTGTTGTTCATATTCTTCACCTTGGTTGTGCATTTGTCTGAATTTTGCTTCATCTGCAGTTTCACCATCAATAGCCATTGTTTTAACTTTTAAAATAGGAAGAGTTAAATCATTTGGAATAAAATCCGGTATCCAGGTAACTCTGTCAACTTCTGGAGTATTAGTTAAATTCTTAGCTTCAGTCCAATTTGACGTCCCAACAGTTCTTCCTGAACTGAAAATATCGCTTGTTTGCCATGTAAAAGTACTTTCTTCCCAGTTATGAGAAACTCCAATCAAATCGACCCACTTAATAACTAAATTAGTTCCGTCAAGAGTGCGTGTAATCTGAATTTCATTTCTCAATTGATTATTTGACATTGAAGCTTGAGTGTCGTTGTCTTCATCGTAATAAGGAACCCAAAGTCCAGTAAGGTCAGCAACTTTTCTGATACCCCAAGCACCATTTTCCCAATAAACTTCAACAATTTGCATAATATTTAAAGAATCGAATTCGCGTGAATCGTTATATTCTCTTAAATACATAGCAAAAGAATAATCACCGTTATCAAGAAGAGTAAAATCGCAGTTAGCATTGAAAGCTACGCTGTCTGGGTTTGCACCTTGCTGCTGAGCATATTCTCTTACTAAATTGAAAGGAAGAATATTAAATTCAGTCCATGTTTCGCCTTTATCTTCAGAAACAGAAACACCCACAGATGCGCGGTTAGTAATGTCATTTGCATTAAAAACTGCGAAATTAGCCATATAAAGTTTACCGTCTTGGGCTTTCTTTAAGTCAATCAAAGAAGAGTTCCTTGTAGTATCAGGGTCTGCAGGAACAAACTTGTTTGAAGCCCATTGAGAAGGAATAACTGTTTCCCAGTTTAGAAAATTTTCAGATTTTCTTAAACCAAAATGATTGTAACCGCCTGCATTTCCTGTATTTAACAAACCTAAAGCAAGTCCGGTGCCTTCACCGTCTGGATTAACATAAGTAACCATTTTTGATGAAGAACCATACCATTTTACATTTTCACCGTTAACTATCGCTGATTTGACAACAGTAGCAACTGTAGTACCTTCATAGCTTAGACCGGTAATGAAGCCGTCTTCCCAGCTACCTGTTGCAGAAGGAGTAGTAATTGGAGCAGTAAAAGCGAACCCCATAGTTTCTTCGTCTGATACGTAATATGGGGAAACACTGGGATATCTTGCCCATTTATCTTTAAATTGTGGAGAACCAGCATTATAGACAAGGTTAGTATCTTCTGACCAGGTATTTCCCCAATCTTTGGATGTTCTTGCAAAAAGATTATTACTTGTAAAAATGCCAGCATAATTACTATGCTTAGCATAAGTAGTATTGAAGTAACCGCGAATAATAGTAATCAATGTTCCGGTTTCTCTGTCATAGATGTAGGGTTGCTGGTCATCTGAAAAATACGAAAAGGCGTTTGATAACGAATCGAAAATGACGAAATTGCCATCAACTAAAGTTTGGTCGCCTTTATACTTATTTACAAAATGACTTGTTTCACTTAAAAGTGGTTTATATTTGCACTCGTAGCAATTGTTTGGGTTCATTTTTTGGATTGCTTCATGTGCTTGCAAACTGCTAAATGATAGCAGTGAAAACAAGAAAACTGCTATTAAAAACTGTTGGAATAATTTCATTTATGCCTCCATTCTAAAAATATTTTTACAAACTTTCAAAAATAAGAATTTTTTTTCATTTTTACCATATAAAATTCAATCGAACTTAACAAACCTATAAATTTATTTGGAAGCCATAAATAATGGAAAACGTTGCCTTTAATTCTTTTGAGGTCTGAGAAATCTCTGGGAATCTTGAGTAAAATACTCTTCCTTCAGTTCCAATAGTTATATTAAAACCTTTAAATAAGCGATAGCACGAAAAAATTCTTCCATAACTTAGGGGTCCTTCTTCTGTTAAACCAGCCCCTATCCGACTTTGTAATGAAAAAATACTGTTATCTAACATTAATAATTCGTAATACGCTGCTCCCCAATATATCTGTTTGTCTGTATTGAATGATAATGATTTGTAGTTAAATTCAACTGGCGAAGTCCTTAAATCATTTACTTCAAATATTGTTCCAGATGAATTTTTTATTTTGTTAGTTTTTGATTCCTGAGATTCAAAATTTTCGTTATATGCATAATTGGAATATCCAAATTCCACTCCTACACTATGTGAGTTGGTTATAGCATATGTAACACTTTGTGAAAAATTGGTTATAAATGCATTCTGGTCGTCAGATATACCGCTACGTATTATATCTGTACCAAAAAATGAACTTATGTTGATTGCATTTGTAGATAATTTGAACTCTCTAATGTTATTTAAATTTGATTTCTGTATTTTTTTATTATTCAATGTATTGTAATTTTCTTTACTCAATAAAATGTTATCAGGTAATACAGTTTCTTCAACTGGTTGTAAAAACTGAAATTCAACGTTTTCCTGATTATCAGTATATTTTGTATTTGTATTTCCAACTTCTATTGAGTTTAATACTGTGCTGGGATATGTAATCATATTTTCTAAATCATTTCCTTCGTATGTATTGTTGTTTATTTCAGAAAGTACTTTGTCATTGTTGGCTAAATCATTGAATGAAGTTGTTTCGTTTGATTTAATTTCATTATTAACTTTTTGATTGTAGTTTTTTTCAGTTTTCTTTTCATTAGAAATAACATGTGCATTATTTAATAATAAATCATCTGACAATTCTATAGTATTATATTTATAAGCTGGAGTGGTTTCTGAATCAACATTATTCATCGTTGGATTATATTTTAAATCAGAGATAAAAAACAGATTGATGAAAAGGAAACATACTGAGGCAGCAATCAAATTATAAGCATATTTATAATTTCGTTTAACCGGAATAGCTTTAATGTGAACATTGGCGCTATCAATATATTTCATCATAATGATATCTTCAGTATTTGATAAGAGTTTTTTGGGAACTCTTATTTCACGGGCATCTTTTTTCATAATAGAAAAAATATGAACTGACTGCTCAAAAGCATTCTTTGCTTTTAAGTCATTGTTGATAGCATAACGAAGAATTGCATCTTCTTCATTAGTTAAGTTGCTATCTAAGTATTTCGATATTAATTTTTCAGTGTTCATAAATTTCTTTTGCAATTGGTTCTAAAGTTTTTCTTAAAATTAATCTTGCCCTATGCACCCTTACTTTTGCGAGTGATAAGTCAATACCAACAATTTCAGCTATTTCCTGATAAGAGCATTCCTGGTATTCCCGAAGGATAATAGCTTCACGAAGTGAAATAGGCAAACTCATTACAGCGTCTTGAATATATTTCTTTGTAAAATAATCGGTACTTTTTTCCTGAATGGGAAAATTTTTTAATGCGTCATACTGTTCATAATTCTTTCTGGAACGAATTAAGTTTAAGCAGGTATTTCTGGCTATTGCATATAGCCAGGCACTGAAATTTACGCCCCGAAAATCTTTCTTATGTTCAAATAATTTAATAAATGTTTCCTGAAATGCATCTTCCGCTAATTTTGAATCACCAATCATCCGCAAGCAAAACCTGTAAATCTTTTGACTATATTTATGATATAAAATATGAAATGCTTCAGCACTACCACGTTGAAGCTCCTGGATTGTGCTTTCTATATCTATTTCTGTGTTTATATGTTTTTTTCGTCCAAACATTTCAATTTCATATTTATTTTAATGTATGACAAATCCATTTGTAAAAAAGTTACAATTATAATAATATTTTTTTTTTTCAATTATTTTTTTTAATTTTAAACATATTTTAGTTATGATTAAGTGTAAAGTATTAATTTTAATTTGTAAAGCATTATATAGCAAATTAATGCAAAAGAAGAATATAATATAAATTATTTTTACTATTTTTTTTATTGAAAAAGAGTTCTATAACAATTTAGAATTCAATTATGAAATATTATACAATTTTTTATTAGTTAAACTATGATATTTAATGAATTATTGAGTTATATTACATTCATCTGAAAAACAAATGAATATTTTTTTAATACAAGATAAAATTTAATAATATTTATTTTTATACAATTAAAAAAACTAATATAGCAATTGTTAAATATGTTATTCAAAGTGTATTTTAAATGACTATACAAACAAATAATGCAGCAAATTAGTAGTAGCATTGATTGAAATAAAGATATAATATTTAATGATAACTTAATATAAATCAAATTTATATAAAAAAAATAAAAAAAAGTTTTGCAATTGAATATTTTTTATTATATTGCATTTTAGCAAAGCAAAAAATGCTTTTTTCCAAAAAAGTAAGAACTAAACATTAAATAAAAAAATTATTATGCCAACACAACCAAAATTACAAAAAGCAGTAATGACTGCTGTTAGAGATTACTTATGTTTAACTCAAGATGAAACATTTCTTGTTATAACAGACGAGCAAATGCGTGAAATCGGTTATGCCCTTTATGAAGCAGGAACAACAATTGCAAGTGAGGCATTTATCATTGAAATGCGTTCCCGTGACTTAAATGGTGAAGAGCCACCTGACCAAATTGCTTCAATGATGAGGAAAGTTGATGTGGTAGTTTGCCCTACTTACCGCTCATTGACTCATACCGAAGCCCGCAGAATCGCCTCTGACCTTGGAGTTAGAGTAGCAACTATGCCAAGCATAACTCTGGACACTCTATCAAGATGCCTAAGTGCCGACCCAAACAAAATTATAGAGACTACCAAATCTGTTGCCGAAAAAATGAAAAAAGTTCAAAAAATAAGAGTTATTTCTAAACTCGGAACAGATATTACCTTATACGTAAAAAACCGTAGGGTTATTTCCAGCACCGGCGTTCTTCGCAATATTGGTGATTACGGCAATCTCCCTTCAGGAGAAGTATATCTTGCTCCTACCGAAGGAAAAGCTAATGGTGTTATCGTTTTCGATGGTTCTATCGCAGGTATCGGATTGCTAAAAGACCCCGTTACTATTGAAGTTAAAGATGGTTATGCAAAATCAATTACCGGAAAAGAAGAAGCTGACAAATTAAATACTATGCTCAATAAAGTCGGGACTGATGCTTTTGCTATCGGCGAATTCGGTATTGGGACTAATTACAAGGCAAAACTTACAGGAAATATCCTTGAAGACGAGAAAGTATTAGGTACTATTCATATCGCTTTCGGAAATAATATCGGTATGGGTGGAAAAATTGCTGTTAAAATTCACGTTGACGGTTTAGTGAAAAAACCAACCGTGTATTTCGATAATTATCTTATTATGGATAATGGAAAGCTCGTTGATGTTAACAATGATTTCGACGAAGATGTTTCTGCTTAATTTATTAATTTAGTTTTTTGTTTATCCCTCTCTTTGAGGGATTTTTTTTATTCGTTTTTTTTCAAAATCTATATGAAAAATGAGCCATTAACCCAAAGTGATATAAATCAACGCTGGAGCGAAATTAATAACAATATTATTTCTACTGCTAAAAAATGCAACAGAAATGCAAATGACATAACTGTCATTGCTGTTTCGAAAACAAAGCCAATTTCTTTTGTCGAGTTTGCTTTAAATACTGGCATCAGTAATATCGGCGAGAACTATGTTCAGGAACTTCTTGAAAAACATAATCAGATTGAACACACAAAATACAGCCCCAAATGGCATTTCATTGGACACTTGCAACGCAATAAAGTTAAATATATCATTGACTTCGTTTCGCTTGTCCATTCTGTTGATTCTTTTCTGCTTGCTCAGGAAATTTCCAAACAAGCTGAAAATATTAACAGAAATATTGATATTTTAATTCAGGTTAATACATCTTTAGAAGAATCAAAATTCGGCTGCTCCCCAAACGATACTTTAAATCTATTTGAACAGATTTCAAAACTTAAAAATATTTCAATTAAAGGTCTAATGACTATCGGCTCTTTTTCCAATAATGAAAGTATTATTCGCTCTGAATTTAAATTACTTCATCAAAAATTTGATGAAGTAAATAAAATATTTCCAGACCTAAATATTCACCATCTCTCAATGGGAATGTCCGGAGATTATCAGATTGCCATTGAAGAAGGTGCTACTTTAATACGTATTGGAACAAATCTCTTCGGTGAAAGGAATTATAACCTTTAATGATAAGTGATTAGTGATTAGTGATTAGTGATTAGTGATTAGTGATTAGTGATTAGTGATACGTTCTTTTATAGCCATACGATCAACAAGTTGATAGTATGGCTAAAAGTTCTAAGTATTTTATTTGTATAGAAATAGTTATATAAAATTCAATTAAATGAATTATTTACTAAGTGAAAATATTTTTACAAGTAGCTTCAAAATATAAATTATTTTCTAAAAAGCAGTAAGAAATTGCCATAAGTCATGCTATCAACTTGTTGATAGTATGACTGGAAAATAAAGATGTCCTACATCTCCGAGATGTAGGACATCTGCGTTTTAACTTTCGAAAAGCAAAAGAAACTTTACGAAAGTAAGAAATTGCCAAAGTTATGCTATCAACTTGTTGATAGTGGAAAAAGCAAATTACTGTAAATTTTAATTAAAAATTAACAATCTCTTTATTTTATCCTTATACAAAAATTGTAATTTTATTTTTTTAAAATTTATTAAAATATAAGTTTACAATGAATAATAAAACAATTTTAATTTTTGATTCTGCCCCTGATTCAATCTCTGATTTAATAACTAATTTAACTCAATATGGCATTAATGTATTAATCGCATCAAACTATGAAGAATCAAAGGAATTAATTAATTTAAAAACCTTTGATATGTTAATAATTAGCATAAATTTTAAAAATGAAGACGAAATCAATTTTTTCAATTTCATTCAATCATCACCTACCTTTACCATTATTCCAACAGTATTAATTTTAGAAAAAAATGAAGGTATTGAAAATTTAATTACTTATGAATACTTTTCTGTCGATATATTTTATAAGCCGTTAAATATTCATTTAATTATGAAATTTATTAAAGAATATTTTAAGAGAATATCTCACTTGGCAAAACGATATGAGACGAAAATGGAAGATTTAAGGAATAATATTACATCTGCTCTTCCTCACGAATTTAGGACATCAATTAATGGGATTTTAGGATGTGCTGATGTAATTTCAGAATTATCAAAAAAAATTGAATGTCAATCTGATTTAAATATAAAATGTATTAATGAAATGTCCAATGCTATTACAGAATCCGGAAAAAAACTGTATCGTCTTACTGAAAACTTCCTGCTTTATTCTCAAATACAGACAATTTTAAATAGTAATGATAAAATACTTGAGTTAAGAAATGAAAATATTCATAATCCGAAGGAAATAATTATTGAAATAAATGAAATGCTTCAAGACGAAATGAAACGTTCTGATATTTTTGATATTGATTTGCAAAATGCTCCAATTCAAATTTCTTATTATTATTTTTTTAAACTATGCTATGAATTGATTGATAATGCTATAAAGTTTTCTGAAAATGATTCAAAAATAATCATTAAATCTGAAATCCAGTATAATTACTATATAATTACAATAACTGATTATGGGCTGGGTATGACGCAAGAGCAAATTAACAACATAGGTGCATACAAACAATTTAATAGAAATATTTATGAGCAACAAGGAACTGGATTAGGATTGATTATTGCTAAACTTATAACAAAAATTCATAGAGGAATATTTAAAATTGATAGCAAAATAAATTTTGGGACAACAATAGAAGTTCAAATACCTCTATATCAGAATCAAAATTTTACAATAGATAAAAATACATCTGACAAACTTCTAAATAGTTTAGACTTCAATTTAATTTACAGCTAAAAAATATAAGAAATATACTGAAATGACAAAGCAATTAAAAAAAGTAAATGATTTGCATTTAAAATCAATTTTATGTGATTTAATTCTATATGACGATAAGATAGAAATATCTAAACCAGTTAATATAATTCGCTCAACTTTTGAAAATAATCCAGCTTTGCCCGGAATAATCCTTACGAATGAGAAAAAATATTTTGGATTTATTTCAAGAAAACAATATCACGAATCTCTTAGCAAACCCTTTTGGCTTGACCTCTTTTCTAAAAGAGAAATCGTTGTGTTCTTTGAGCAAATCGAAAAGGAAGAAATTCTCAAATTACCATTTTCAATGGACATATCTACAGCAGTGCAAATTGCTCTTTCAAGAGAAAAAGACAACTACGACGGACCAATTATCGTAGAATTTGATGATGGTTCTTTAAAAATATTAGATAGTTATTTCTTAATTTTAGCTCACTCTCAAATTAACCTTCTTGCTATGCTAGCTCTTAAAGAAGCAAATGATTCAAAAACAGAATTATTAAGCATAGCTGCTCACGATTTAAAAAATCCATTAAATAATATAATTGCGTTATCGAAAATTGCATTAGAAGAAGTTGACTCTAAACAAAATACTTGTGAAAATTTAGAGCAGATTTTTATTACTTCTTCTCAAATGCTTAATTTAATTGTTGAAATTTTAAATACTAATGTTATTGAAGCTGGAAAAATTCAATTAAAAAAACAGTATCTTGATTTAATTGAACTTATAAATGTAATTATTTACCAATGCAAATCTCAGATAGAAAACAAACAGCAAATAATCGAATTTAACTTTCACCGAAACAAAGATTATATTGTTTATGCAGACCCTATTAAAATTAGAGAATCAATAGAAAATTTAGTAAGTAATGCTATTAAATATTCAAAAATAGGTGGAAATATAATTATTAATGTTGAAAATATATTTGAAAATATTCAACTTGCTGTAAAAGACTCTGGTCCGGGTATTTCAAAAGAAGATATGCAAAAACTCTTTAATAAATTTCAGCGGCTTTCTGCATTGCCGACAGCTGGAGAGTCTTCTACTGGTCTTGGGCTTTACATTGCGAAACAAATTATTGAACTGCATAATGGAAAAATCTGGGCTGAATCTAAAAATGGTGATGGAAGTACTTTTTTTATTGAACTAAAAGCCGAAGATTTGAATTAGTGTAGTTATTTTTGATTTTCTCTTTAAAATATTCAGAAAACTTTACGAAAGTAAGAAGAAGCCATACTATGGAGTTGTTAAGAAATAAGCCATACGATCAACAAGTTGATAGTATGGCAGGTAGCATAAAAATCTAAATGAAAAAACTATCAGATATTGATTAAACCAATGGTTTAAGAATTCAAAGAAATTTAAACTTTAAATTTTGTCATACTATCAACTTGTTGATCGTATGACTTATTTCTTAACAATCCCTATATAGATGTCCTACATCTTCGAGATGTAGGACATCTGGCTTTTAAACTCTAACTCTCCCAAATTTACGTATTACTTTATTTATTTTTTTAATAAATATAGATTAGTAGCAGTTTATCTTGAATTTTATAACAAATAATCTATTACGTATTTATGGTTTAAGGATTTTACGCTCTTTATTGGAAATTAACTCCCAAATAAATTTGGGAGTTAATCTAAGAATTAGAGTATCACCATAATTTATTATGGTGATTTTACTAGCAGTAAGAAAAATGTATGCGTTTTTTACTTAATAAATCTTTCAATTACTTAAAATTGGGAGAGTTAGAGTTTAAATTTGAATTGATAATAAACTGAATTTCTTTTCTATAAATATTGTTCTTCAATTTTTTCGTAATTTGCAAAAAATGTATTTGCTTTTTGTTTTCCAAACGAAAATTAAAATGAAATATTCAAACATAAGAGAAGAAGAACTCAAAAATAAAATTGCTCAGGATTATTTCTGGCAGTATGATTGCTCCAAAATTATTGGCAATGTGGATTTTTGCGTCTCTTTCCATCAAACGAAAAACCAGCTTTTTGAACACGAATCTCTTCTTTGGGCTGAGGCAAAAAAAGGAATTTCTGATATTTATAAATCTATCACTCAGCTTATCTTGACTATTGGTAAAGCCAGAACTTTCGTTCAGCACCTCCCCCCTGCTCTGCTTGGTGCTTTCGATTCTGAAAAAATCGCTTTCATTCCATATAGCGAAATTCACGATGTATTTTATATGAACGATTTCAACTGGAATGTTACTCCTTCCAATCATGATACAAAAGAGTTTCAGTTCGTTGAAAATAAAGTAAAAATCATTATTGACGAAAAAGCATTGCTCTTTTATTTTGAAAAAAATGATAAAGAACTGCTCAAGTTTATCAAAAACAATTTCGTCGTTGGTAAGTTCGGCTTAACAAAAATCAGAATAGATAAAAATAATTTTATGAACATTTACAATAAATGGCTGCAAACTGTAAAGCCAACTATTGCTGTAAATTGGGAAATTGCAAAGAAAAACGGGATTATTGATGGCGACTTTTACCTAGCTGATTTGCTTTCTTACGAAAATGTATCTCTTAAGGAAAAACTCTTTGTTCTGCTCAAAAAAGACCACTACGAATTGGACAGAAAATTCGATGAAATGGGTATGTTCAGCTCCAGAACTACTACTTTTAATGACGGACAAAAGCAGCATAATCAATTTTGGAACAAATACGAAAGACCACCAAAAGAAGAATACTGGGACTATATTGTAGAGCGTCGCGATTTGCTCGTTCCACAGGATGTCAGGGAACGAAAGGGCAGTTTTTTCACTCCGCAAATATGGGTGGAACTTTCTCAAAAATATATAGCTGATGTGCTTGGTGAGAATTGGCAAGATGAATACTATGTCTGGGATTGCGCTGCGGGAACGGGTAATTTGCTTACAGGGCTTATAAATAAATATAATGTCTGGGCTTCTACCTTGGATAAGCAAGATGTAGAGGTAATGAAAGACCGAATTAAAAACGGGACAAACCTGCTTGAAGACCACGTTTTTCAATTCGATTTCTTAAATGATGATTTTGAGAAACTACCTAAACCGCTTTTCGATATTATCAATAATCCGGAAAAAATAAAAAAATTAGTCATTTATATTAATCCGCCCTATGCTGAAGCGGGAAACAAATCATCAAGAAAAAATAAATCAGGAATAAAAGAAACAGCAGTAAGCAAGAAGTATTATAATGAATTAAGAAAAGCCAGTAATGAAATTTTTATTCAATTTCTTTGGCAGATATATACTAAATTTAAAGGTTGCAAAATAGCGGAGTTTTCTAAAATTAAGCATTTAACTGGGTTAGATGCTTTTACATTCAGGCAGAATTTTCTGGCAAAATTAGAAAAAGGATTTCTTGTTCCTGCTTATACTTTTGATAATGTAACAGGTTCTTTCCCAATTGGTTTTAAAATTTGGAATACAGATTCAGAGCATAAATTCTCAAGTTTTAATTTTGATGTTTATGATGAAAAAGGAAACAAGCTTTCCAACAAGAATATTTTTGATTATAATGGTTTGAAAAGGATAAACGATTGGTTACGAATTCATTATAGCAATACGAATAAAAACGTCATTGGAGTAATGCATCACGGCAGAAATGATTTTCAAAGTGTTCGCGGTGTGCATATTAGTAGTTTTGACAATAAAGACCATACTTCAAAGATAACTCCACATAATTTACTTATGCAAAGTATTTATTTTACAATACATAATTGCATTGAAGCGACTTGGCTAAACGACCGCGACCAGTTTTTATATCCAAATGACAGCTGGCAAGCAGACACAGAGTTTCAAAACGACTGCCTTGCTTTTACTTTATTTCACAGCCAAAACAGAATTACTTCACAGGAAGGAATTAACCACTGGATTCCATTCACAGAGCAGGAAGTAAATTCCAGAGAAAAGTTTGAAAGCAGTTTCATCGCTGATTTTATAAGAGGGAAACTGAAAAAGTATAGCTTTAAAAAAAATGATAGTAATGAGATATTTCATTCATCCGATGACTTCAAGTCATCTGATGAATTTAACAATAGAACAACTCCGCTCGTTTTTTCAAGCGAAGCCCAAGCTGTTTTCGATGCAGGCAGGGAGCTTTGGATGTATTATCATTCACAGCCCAACTGCAACGTAAACGCATCTCTTTACGACATTCGTGAGCATTTTCAGGGACGCAATGAAAAAGGAAAAATGAACAACAAAAGTAGCGATGAAAGATATATGGAATTAATCAGCATTCTACGCGATAAATTAAAATCATTAGCAAAGAAAATTGAGCCAAAAGTGTATGAATATGGTTTTTTGAAGAAATGACAAATTATATACTTACTTAATAAGTTAAGAAATGAAGTCAAAGGAATTAGTGGCGATATCACCGTAAATAATAGAAAAAAACGACTGTAATTTCAGAAATGATTATAATTTGCTTATGCCAAAAGAAGAGAGGGAGCGAAAGGGCAGTTTCTTTACTCCACAAATATGGGTGGAGCTTTCTCAAAAATATATAACAGATGTGCTTGGTGAGAATTGGCAAGATGAATACTACGTTTGGGATTGCGCCGCTGGAACGGGTAATTTGCTTACCGGACTTATAAATAAATATAATGTCTGGGCTTCGACTTTGGATAAGCAAGATGTGGAGGTAATGAAAGACCGAATTAAAAACGGGACAAACCTGCTTGAAGACCACGTTTTTCAATTCGATTTCTTAAATGATGATTTCGAAAAACTGCCTAAACCACTTTTTGATATTATTAATAACCCAGAAAAAAGAAAAAAATTAGTTATGTATATTAATCCGCCGTATGCGGAAGCAGGGAATAAAGATTCAAGACAAAATAAAGCAGGAGTAAAAGAAACAGCGGTTAGCAAAAAATATTATAATGAATTAAGAAAAGCAAGCAATGAGATTTTTATTCAATTTCTATGGCAGATTTACACAATATTTAAAGGTTGCAAAATAGCGGAATTTTCTAAAATCAAGCATTTGACTGGTTTAGATTCTTTTACTTTCCGACAGAATTTTCTGGCAAAATTAGAAAATGGCTTTCTTGTTCCAGCTTATACTTTTGATAATGTAAAAGGTTATTTTCCAATAGGATTTAAAATTTGGAATACAGATTTAGAGCATAAATTCTCAAGTTTTAATTTTGATGTTTATGATGAAAAAGGAAATAAGCTTTCCAACAAGAATATTTTAGATTATAATGGTTTGAAAAGGATAAATGATTGGTTACGAATTTATTATAGCAATACGAACAAAAATGTAATTGGAGTAATGCATCACGGCAGAAATGATTTTCAAAGCGTTCGTGGTGTGCATATTAGTAGTTTTGATAATAAAGACCATACTTCAAAGGTAACGCCACTTAATTTACCTGTGCAAAGTATTTATTTTACAATACATAATTGTCTTGAAGCAACCTGGCTGAACGACCGCGACCAGTTCTTATTTCCAAATGATGGCTGGAAAGCAGATACAGAGTTTCAAAATGACTGCCTTGCTTTTTCATTATTCCACAGCCAAAACAGGATTACATCAAAAGAAGGAACAAACCACTGGATTCCATTTACAGAGCAGGAAGTAAACTCAAGAGAGAAGTTTGAAAGCAGTTTTATGAGTGATTTTATAAGAGGAAAGTTGAAAAAGTATAGCTTTGAAAAAAATGAAAGTAATGAGATATTTCATTCATCCGATGACTTCAAGTCATCGGATGAATTTAACAATAGAACAACTCCGCTTGTTTTTTCAAGCGAAGCCCAAGCAGTTTTCGATGCAGGTAGGGAGCTTTGGAAATATTATCACGCACAGCCCAAATGCAACGTAAATGCATCTCTTTATGATATTCGCGAGCATTTTCAGGGACGCAACGAAAAAGGTAAAATGAACAACAAAAGCAACGATGAACTATATATGGAATTAATCAGCATCTTACGCGATAAATTAAAATTATTAGCAAAGAAAATTGAGCCAAAAGTGTATGAACATTGCTTTTTGAAGTAATGTTTTACCACATATAATAAACTTTTCATATTTGATAATTAAAAAAGAAAAAGGTATAAAAGAAAATTATCTATTTCTCTAATAAACTTTTAAATCTAAAAGTTATGCAATTATTAATAATATTATTCGTTTAACTAATTAAGTTTACAAAACTGAATGAACGATGAATAAACAATTAAAACTATATATAGACACTTCTGTTATCGGTGGATACTATGATAAGGAATTTGCCAATGAAACTCAAAAATTATTTAATAGTATAATTTCTGGTGAATATATCATTGTAATTTCAAGTGTTACTGAAGATGAATTACTGACAGCACCTTTGCAAGTAAAAAAACTGTTGAATTCAGTTCCAGAAAATTTGAAAATTAAAGTCGAACTAACAGAAGATGCAGTTTTACTCGCTGATTCATATATTGATGAGAATGTTGTTGGCAAAACCAGTCGTAACGATTGTTTCCATATTGCTTTGGCAACTATTAATAATATAGATGTTTTAGTTAGTTGGAATTTTAAACATCTTGTAAATGTTGTTAAAATAAGAGGATACAATGCAGTCAATATTAAAAACGGTTATAAACCTATTGATATTCGTTCACCAAAGGAGCTTATAAACTATGAAAAATATTAAAAATATTAAAAATGAAGTAATTCCAAACTTCAAAGCAGTAAAATTTATGCGCGAAGTAAGAGATAGTATAAGTAATGATATACAAAATATGAGTTTTGAAGAATTGAAGAAATATTTTGAAGAACGTAGATTGAAGTTTATTACAAAATCAACTATAGTATAATGTCAATATATTAAATTAAAAATATTAGCAAAGAAAATAGAGTCTAAGGTCTATGAACATTGCTTTTTGAAATAGAAAAACAATTGATTAAATAATTAAAAATATAATCTCTGATAAAATGATTTTAAAATAATTTTTATTATATTGAGTTTATAATTATTAATTTTGTATATTAATTTTTTGAAATAAAGTATTTATTATGAAAATGTTATCAGATTTTGAGGTATTAACTATTACTGGCGGATGGAATTAATATATCCTCACAGAAAATTGGGTTAACAATTTTTTAATGCCTAATATCAGCTTATTTATTGAATATCCATTAAATTTTGATGGTTCTTTAAGGTTTTCTACTGATGAATTAAGAATGTATATATTAGCTAATAGGTTAAATTTTTCAGTAATAAAAGTAGATGATGAAGTATTAAAAAAAATAGATGATTATTCCCAAAAAATTGCGGACTATTTACCACATACACCTGTAGATTCATTTGGAGTAAATTTTCTTTATAAAGCATCAAATAACCAACAATTAGAAGAGTTATTTCAATTACCTGACGATGATTTTTTGACAAAAGATTTATCAAAAATTGAAAATATTAATATTGCTCGTTCATTTAAATTAACCGATTATACCTTGAATTTAACATTTTCAAAAAATCCAGGTAATAATTACCTTATTAATTTCAATTATCACTTTGCAATAAAAGACTTAGTTGAATTTAAAGGCAAAATAGATAAATTTGGAATAATAAAACTTAAAAATGATAGCATTGAAATTCTTAAAAAATATTATAATTTAGAATTAGAATAGTATGAACATCAATTCAATAAATACTATTAAGCCAGAATTTAAAAGTAATCCCAATTTTTATAGTAGTGAAAGTAAACTTTTGAGTAATACTATAGAAAATGAAAAAGTAAAATGGCAAAATAAAGAAGAATTAACAAAAAATATTAATGCACAAACTTCAGCTATTAGAATATCTGTTTTTGATGTTGCTGCTTATATTTTAAAGAAGTTAGGGCAAATGTCATCTATGAAATTACATAAATTATTATACTATTGCCAAGCCTGGTCTTTAGTATGGGATGAAGCACCTTTATTTTTTGAAAATATTGAAGCTTGGTCTAATGGCCCTGTAATTAGAGAATTATTTAATTTTCATCGAGGTCATTTTCAAGTAGAGAAAATTGAAAATGGAAATCCAGATAAATTAAGCCCTACACAAAAAGAAACCATTGACTCAGTCTTAAATTATTATGGTAATCGTCAAGCTCAATGGTTAATAGATTTAACACACAATGAAGAACCATGGTTAATTTCAAGAGAAGGTTTGTCACCAACAGATAGAGGAAATAATATTATTACTTTAGAATCAATGGCTGAATATTATAGTTCATTATGAAAAAGAATAAAAATCCTAAATCAATTTTTAATGATGAAGAATTCAATAAAACTCCTAAACATTTAGAACCAGCAACTTGTAAGAATCATTTTATATCTTGGCAGTTTAGAACAATGGATTTAGAACCTTATTGGTCCAGGAAAATAATCAGTGAAGATATTGAATACTATAAAAAAATTCTTGATAAACTAAAAAGTTTTGAATGTAGTAAATGGAATGAACTTGAAACACAATCTTTTGGTTCTAAAGGTAAATCTAAACATCATTCTGTAGATATTTCCAATATTATTAAAGAAGCTCAAAAACGGCTAATAGAGCTACATCTTGATGACATTGACCAATTATTTTCACTTCGGTTAGATGGAAAATCACGAATATGGGGTATCCGAGAATCAGGATATTTAAAAATTTTATGGTTTGACCCTGACCATGAAATATGTCCATCAATTAGAGACTAATATTTTTGTATTGCAATTATTAGCAAATAAAATAGAGCCGAAAGTGTATGAACATTGCTTTTTGAAGTAATGCAGAACTCCTGATGACTCTTAGTATGTTATTTCGCATATTTTCAAGTTCTGTGGTAGCTATGACTTGTGAGATTTCTCACTTCGTTTCGAAATGACACAATATAATATGTCTTTTAACAGATATAAATTTAACGACGAGATTATTCTTTACAAGGCAAATCTCATAACTCAATTATTATTGCAACTGAATTAGGAATTCTGATGTTATTTTTTAAAATTATGATAAAAACTAATTTATTTAAAACGTATAGTTTAAAAAAATATACCTATCTTATTTTATTCTTATTTGCTTTTTCTTTACTTGCTCAAAAACATGATTTTAACTACTTAAAGGAAAGAGCAACAAAATATGAAGAAAAATATAAAACATCATCGCTTTATGATAAAATCACAGACAATTTTGGTGAAAACTGCCCTTCGGTTTATGGAACGAGAAATATGCGGGTTGTATTAAATGGAATTGTTTATCGTGGAGGAGCAAACAACTATTATAATAAAAATAATAAAAGAGACAATGAAAATCCAATGCCAGAAGAAGGTCTTGAAAATTTGCTCGAAGAAGGATTTTCAACTGTTATTTATTTATATTCCAAAAATTTTGCTGATTCAAAAAAATCAATAGGACCTGATATAAATAGTAAATCCTTGAATTATATACAAAACTCATTATCAAACGAAAAGGATATAAAGCAATTTTTAGAATTAGTTTATAACAATATAAAAGATTCGACTGCCGGACCAATATACATACATTGCTGGAATGGCTGGCACCAATCTGGTTATGCCTCAGCACTTGTTTTAATGCAATTCTGCGGATTTACAAATGATGAAGCATACTCTTACTGGGAAAAATGTGCAGCAGGCGACCTTTCTAAATATAGCCATATAAAAAAAGCTATTTATAAATTTAAACCATACAAAGAATTTCAAATTAGCAACGAAATCAAATCAATAATTTGTCCGGGTAAGTAAAATTAAATAATTCTAATAAATTAAGCCGGAAATAAAAATGCAGTTTGATTTTCATTTGAAATTTCAGAACTTCCATTTTTCTTATTTGAAATATGCTTAATTTTTGATTTTAACAATATTTGAATTGTATCAATATCAACTGGATTTTTGGGTATAAAGAAGAAATCTTTTAAATAATCCCAATCATCATTTCTTAAAGTTACTACTTCGTTAAGATAAAAACTCACCCATTTTTCACCAATTTTTGAATTTGATAATTCCTTGGATAATTTTGAGTTAGTTATATCAATATATTCCAGACTCAAATCAAATCCAATATAGTTTCTACCCAAACGCTTTGCAGCAAGTGCTGTTGTTCCAGTTCCGTTAAATGGGTCAAGCACTATATCGTTTTCATCAGTTGAAATCAAGATGATTCTTTCCAACAAATGAATCGGTAATTGGCAAGGATGCTCGTCTCTGTATTTATTGTGTTTAATGCGGTGAATGTCAGTCCAAACATCAGAAACCAATGGTCCAAATGGGTGAAGCAAACTTTTTTTCCCACCATAATCTTTTGCTAAAATATTTGATTTTCGAGCTCTTTTATGAGGACATCTAACTTCGTAGAATTTAAAATTTTGGGGCTGTTTTGTATAGAAAAGAATACCATAGTGTGCTGGTTGCAAGGTTTTTCCCATTGGCGCTGTTGCTGCATCCCAGCTAATCCAGTGCTTGAAATACGCAATTTCATTGAGAAATGAAGAATAGTAAGTCAGCCATTTTGGGATATTGTGAACAAAAATAGAACCACTCGGCTTTGTTACCCGAACCATTTCATTTATCCATTTTCTGCACCAGTTAAGATATTCCTTTATTTTTAATTTATCTTTATTATTATTATATTTTTTATTTAAATTAAAAGGTGGGTCTGCAAAAGCAATATCAACAGAGTCATCTGGTATCTGTTTGAAAAGCTCTAAGCAATCGCCCTGATGTATTTTATTAATTAGGTCGTTAAACATTGTTAGATAGAAAATCTTGAATTATTAAATCAGTTCAGAACAAGCTACATTCTTTTTCTAATCCATTAAAAAATAATGAAGAATTATTTTGTTCAATTCTATCTATTGCAGCATTGTAATAATCTACATTAATTTCAAAGCCAATAAACTTTCTGTTTAACCTTTTAGCTGCTAATGCTGTTGTTCCACTTCCCATAAATGGGTCAAGAATAATTTGTTCTTCACGAGTAGTTAATTTAATTAAAAATTCAATTAATTCTAATGGTTTCTGAGCTTCGTGAAATCTATTCTCATTTTTTGAAAAACCAAATTCCAATAAGTTTGTTGGGCTTGCTCCGTTTATTTTGCAATCTTCAGTATTAATAGCGCCAACTCCATATTTTAAGATATTATCAGTTATAGTTATTTTATATGGCTTGAAAAACCAAGCAATCGGTTCATAAATAGGAGCTAAATTGCCAAGCCGCCAACCATTCCATATTTCAATTTCTTCTTCAAGTCCTCTATTTTGCAGAATGTTAGAAAATTTTTGAGCCCTATGGTGAGCAGATGGCTTTTTCCAAGCTAAAATATCTTTTAAAAGAAATCCAGAATTTTCAAAAGCATTTATAACTCTGTGAATTGTCCTTCTTGCACCAAAAACAAATTGAAAAGCCCCTTCTTTCATTACTGGAAAAAGCATATCTGACCACTTTTGCACCCATTCCTGATATTCTTTCCCAATATTTCTATCAGCCGAACTCCACCCATTAATTGGTTTGCCACGTCTTTTAAATCCATTTTTCCCGTTTTGAGCTGGAGAAGTGCCGAGCAATGCAGAATTTGTATTATTATGTAAAACGTCCCAATCGTCAAGGCAAATCCCGTAAGGAATATCCGACAGAAACAAATCAATTGAATTTTCTTCCAAGTTCGAAAGATGATTCAAACAATCGTCATTTATAATTTTATTTATGTAGTTTTCATTCATATATAAAATTAAGCCGGAAATAAAAATGCAGTTTGATTTTCGTTTGAAATTTCAGAACTTCCGTTTTTCTTATTTGGAATATGCTTAATTTTTGATTTTAGCATTATTTGTATTGTATCAATATCAACTGGATTTTTTGGAATAAAAAAGAAATCTTTTAAATAATCCCAATCATCATTCCTTAAAGTAACTACTTGGTTAAGATAAAAACTTACCCATTTTTCTCCAATTTTTGAATTTGATAATTCCTTGGATAATTTCGAGTTAGTTATATCAATATATTCCTGGCTTAAATCAAATCCTATAAAGTTTCTACCCAAACGCTTTGCAGCAAGTGCTGTTGTCCCAGTTCCGTTAAATGGGTCAAGCACTATATCGTTTTCATCTGTTGATAGCAAGATGATTCTTTCCAACAAATGAATCGGTAATTGGCAAGGATGCTCGTCTCTGTATTTATTGTGTTTAATGCGGTGAATGTCAGTCCAAACATCAGAAACCAATGGTCCAAATGGGTGAAGCAAACTTTTTTTCCCACCATAATCTTTTGCTAAAATATTTGATTTTCGAGCTCTTTTATGAGGACATCTAACTTCGTAGAATTTAAAATTTTGGGGCTGTTTTGTATAGAAAAGAATACCATAGTGTGCTGGTTGCAAGGTTTTTCCCATTGGCGCTGTTGCTGCATCCCAGCTAATCCAGTGCTTGAAATACGCAATTTCATTGAGAAATGAAGAATAGTAAGTCAGCCATTTTGGGATATTGTGAACAAAAATAGAACCACTCGGCTTTGTTACCCGAACCATTTCATTTATCCATTTTCTGCACCAGTTAAGATATTCCTTTATTTTTAATTTATCTTTATTATTATTATATTTTTTATTTAAATTAAAAGGTGGGTCTGCAAAAGCAATATCAACAGAGTCATCTGGTATCTGTTTGAAAAGCTCTAAGCAATCGCCCTGATGTATTTTATTAATTAGGTCGTTAAACAATTTTCAACTCCTTTTTAATAAATTTTACAAATCTCTCTAATTCATCATTGTGAAAAGTAAAAACATCAAAATAAGCATTTACCATTCGTTCTAAATCTTTTTTCCTAACATACCAGCCAATTCCATCAACGAAGCCAATAAACTTCGCTTTTGGATAGTGCTGAGTAATTAGTGAATTTATTGAAATCTCAGTTTTAGATTTATCTCCCTGACCAGAGGAAGTTGTTACGAGATAAGAATATTCAATAATAATTCTTGGATTTGTTTTGTTTGGAATGATAAAATCCATTGTTCGCTTTTTATCTGGAGCGTCTGTTACTAATTCAGTTAAATCTCCTTTCTCGAACTCAACACTAAGCTCATTTAAAATTGATTTAATTAATGTTTCTGGATTATTTTCTATTTTTCCGTTATAAGAACCTTTTTCCTTATAACGGATTAAAGTGTCAATCATCTCAGGAATTTCAAATTTAAGTTTAGATAAACTTAATTTTTTTAGTTCAAATAAAGGAATTGTTTTTGTCAAAAATGGAATAGTAGCCCCTTCAAAGAACAGATTAACAATGCCTTTTCTAAAAAATTCATTTTCTTTTATTAAGTTCTCAATTTTATTGTCTGACCACTCACTTATGCTTTCAAAACTAGATTTTTCATTTATGTTCCAATTATCTTTTAAAATTAACCTATTTAACTCTTTATCATTCAAAATACGAATGATAGTGATTAGTCTTTTAAAATATTCATTTGAAAAACCAGTTAAAGCTAAAAGTGCTTTTAATCCATATTCTTTTTCAAATAAAAACTTTTCAAAAACTTCTTTTGTAAATCCGTTATTTTCTGTTTCATTTTTTAAAAGAAGTAATGTTTCCTTTAATGAATTGATATATCCTTCATACTGCTGTTCAAAGTCCTTATTAAAAAAGTAAAAAGTATTCTTTTCAATCACAGTATTGTATTTTTTATTTTCTAATTTCATAAATCTTCTATTTTTCTTCTCAAATTGACTTCTTCTAATTTTCAAATTAGTAATTTTTCTCTAATTATCTTAACCTTATATTTTAAAAAATTAGTAAATTTGTTTTTTTTCAAATACATTTAAACAAAGAATATATGTTAGATTTAAAATTTTGAATAAAATAATAAAGTGAAATAATAAGTCAATAATTATGTTTGAAAAGAAAAGACTTGAAAACGAAAAAAAATTCATTAATTGGTATGAATTAGATAATGGTGGAAGAATCTATTATTATGAAGTTGATGATAAATATGGTTGGAAAGCAAGATATGTAAAAGAAGTAAATGAAGTTGAAACAACATTAAAATTTTATCAGGAAATTTATAATCAATATGATGAATTAGTAGAAATTCATGAAAAATATCCAATTGATAAAGGTCATAAGGAGGTAAAATGAAAATTACTAAATATGAAATATTTAACAAAATTAAGCAATATCTTACTCATCGCATTTCACTTTCTGAATTAGTAAGTTGGGCTGAGCTATCCTTTATGGAAGCTGAATTCGATGCTCAGGATGTTGATTTAATAAGAGATATAATTGCCAGAATAGGACTCTCCGATGTTAAAGCATTCGGTCTAACATGGGAAGATTGCGAGGAAATAATTTTATCTTTAGGTTATAAAGTGAATTTACAATTTGAATACGTATAAATATTTTTCAAATACATTTAAACAAAGAAAATATGTTAGATTTAAAATTTATTAGAGAAAATAGTGAGAACGTTAAGCAAAATATTCTTAACAAAAATGAAAAAACAAGCGAAGTCGTAGAACAAATAATGGATGTTGATTCGAAGAGGCGCGCAAACCTTTTGGAAGTTGAGCAGCTAAAAAATGTCCGCAATGTCGTTTCTAATGAAATAGCAATGCTTAAAAGGCAAAAAGAAAATGCAGACGACAAAATCCAGGCAATGAAGGAATGTTCAGATAGAATTAAAATTCTTGATGATGAATTGCGTGAAATTGAGCAGGAACTTTTCAATTTGCAGCTAAAAATACCAAATATGGTTCATAACAGCGTGCCAATAGGAAAAACAGCAGAAGATAATATTGAAGTTCGCAACTGGGGCAGCCCCAAAGTTGATGGAAATTACAAAGACCACCTTGCAATATCAAAAGAATTGAACATACTTGATTTTGAGCGTGGCGCAAAGGTTACAGGTGCTGGTTTTGCTTATTATATTGGAAAGGGTGCCAAACTTGAGCGATCTTTAATTAATTATATGCTTGATTTACATATCGAAAAGCACGGCTACACTGAACTAATCCCACCTCTTGTTGTTAATCGCAATTCTATGGTCGGAACAGGGCAAATCCCAAAACTCGCTGAAGATATGTATTACATCGAAAAAGATGATTTGTATTTAATTCCAACAGCTGAAGTTCCACTAACCAATTTCTTTTCAAACGAAATTTTGAAAGTAGAAGAAATTCCTACCAAAGTATGCGGTTTTACTCAGTGTTTTCGTCGTGAAGCTGGCAGCTATGGAAAAGACACACGCGGCTTTTTAAGAGTTCATCAATTCAATAAAGTAGAACTTGTCAAACTTTGCTTGCCAGAAGAATCTTATAATGAATTGGAATTGCTTGTTGCTGATGTTGAGGAAATTCTTCAGGCACTACAAATTCCTTATAGAGTACTTTCTCTTTGCTCGGGCGATACAAGTTTTTCGAGTGCTAAGACTTATGATTTGGAATGTTGGTCGCAAGCAGAAAAAAAATGGTTGGAATGTTCCAGTTGCTCTAACTTTGAAGATTTTCAGGCAAGAAGAGCAGCTATTAGGTTTAAGCGAACTCCAAGTTCTAAACCGGAATTTGTTCATACCTTAAATGGAAGCGGGCTTGCTACGTCCCGCCTAATAGTATCAATCATAGAGCAATACTACGAAAACGGAAGAATTCGCGTTCCAGACGTTTTAGTTCCTTATTGCGGTTTTGAATATATCGATTAATAATGCAAGTAGTTCAAATTAAAAAGGTTTTGGGTTGTTTAGAAGCTTTTAACGCAAAAGATGTTTTTTTGGAAAAAGAAATAAAAACCGAGTTTGTCGAGCATATTGGCAAACTCGGTAAACTTATTCATATAAAAGAATTAGAAAAGCCATTTTTTAAAGTAATCGTTAAAGGAAAATACACGATTAAGGGAAGCGAAACCAATAATTCAATAAGAATAGTTTTTTCAAATACTCATTTTGAAGAGGATTTGGAAAAGATTATTAATTATGTAAAAGGATTTTGAGCTAAAATGCTTTTTTGTAATGTAGATGGTAAAAGTTTAGAAAGATTAGAAGGTTTAGATTGTTTAGATTTTTAAACTTTTGCAAAGTTAAGAAACTTTACAAAAGTACTAATAATGTTCTTACTTTATAAAAGCTTAAAAACAGTTAAAAGCAATTGTACTCACCGATGCCAGAGTTTTGTTTTCTTTTAACTCCGTAGGAGTGTTCGGTTTGTAGAAATAATGATAAAAAAAAGGAAAGCAACGTAGTTGCGACCTATCTTAAATACAAACAGAACACTCCTACGGAGTTTTGCAAACTCAAAATAATTTTTCTACAAACAGGTAGCAACTACGTTGCTATTCCCTACATTTTGTGTAACTTTCTATCTTTCGGAAAGTTTTGAAGCATGCAAGCAAAGATGTCATTGGTAACGGAATGAAGAATCCAGAGAGTAGTGGTTCAAAAAATTTTCTGGATTCTTCACTTCGTTCAGAATGACTGTGTTAAGTGATGTCATCTCTATTTAAATAAAGGTCTTCCTTTATCAGGGGGTTCAGAATGACATCTTTACGTTTGTCTGTTAAAACTATACGAAAGTTAAGAAACTTTCGCAAAGTATGAAGAATTTCACTTTCGTAAAGTTTCTTAACTTTGCGAAAGTTTAAATTATGTCATTTCTCCATTTAAATAAAGGTCTTCCTTTATCGGAAGGTTCGAAATGAGACAATATAATAAGTCTTTTAACGAATCACTACACTAGAAAAATGAGTATCTTTTAAAATAAAATAAAAAAACGTTTTTAGAGTTTAATCCAATTCTAATAAAAAGAGAATAAAAAATGCAGAAAATACTAATCATCTTTAATCACGAACCTTACGATGGTTCCGATGTAACATGGAATGCACTTCGACTTGCAGAAACGCTTCGTAAAAATAGCAACGAAGTAAGAATTTTTCTAATGAATGATTCTGTTGATTTAGCAAGAAATCAATGCAAACCACCTCAAACTTATGAATACGATTTATCTCAAATGCTGAAAGATTTAATTGAAAAAGGTGTTGTTGTTAAAGTATGCGGAACTTGTATGGCTCGCTGCGGAATTTATAAAAATGAGCCGTATTTTGAAGGTGCAGAAAAATCCACTATGGCTGCTTTAGCGCAGTGGGTGCAAGATAGCGATAGGGTATTGACGTTTTAAAAACAGGAAATCATAACGTAGCTAAAAGCTACAAACAAAAATAAGAACTCCAGATGCCACGTAGCTTGATATTTCGGAATTAAGAAAGTTCTGATATAAAAAAAATGTAATTTCACAAAATACCATACTAATAACTCCCAAATAAATTTGGGAGTTATTCTAATAATTAGATTAACTCCATAATTTATTATGGAGATTAACTGTGCAATTATTCGGTGCGTGGCAATTCTATTAACTCTTTATTTTCGTTAATGAGTTCTGAAATTATTCTAAAAATTTTGCTAAAAAAACAAAGTTTTGGGGAGTAATAGTATAATGAAAGGATATATTCAGGTATATACAGGCAATGGTAAAGGCAAGACTACTGCCGCCATTGGACTTGCAATTAGGGCTGCAGCTGCTGGAAAAAAGGTTTTCATTGCTCAATTTGTTAAAGGAATGCACTATAGCGAATTGGATATTCTAAATTCTATTCCAAACATTCAGCTCAAGCAATTCGGCAGAGCATGTTTCATTTACTCTAAACCAGAAAAAGAAGACATAGAAGCTGCATTAAATGGACTTGCAGAATGTGAAAAAAAACTAAAAAATGGTGAATTTGATATTGTAATTTTAGATGAAGCAAACATTGCCCTTTATTACAATCTTTTAAGTTTTGAAGAATTTAAAAAAGTTATTCTGGGTAGAGCAGAGCACATTGAAGTGATAATAACAGGGAGATATGCTCCACAGGAACTTATAGATTTAGCCGATTTGGTTACAGAAATGAAAGAAATTAAACACTACTACACCGAAGGGATTGAAGCAAGAATAGGCATAGAAAAGTAAAACAATAGCATATACTTCAAGCCATACGATCAACAAGTTGATAGTATGGCTTAGGGATATATTTCAAAATAAACTTGTTAATCGTATGGCTTAGAATAACATTATGAAAAAATCACTTTTATTAAGCATATTTTTATTTTTTGTTGCAATAGCTGAGCTATTCTCTATTGAATTAGATTTCAACGGATATGTTTATGTTTTACCAACTTATCAAAAACTGCCTAAATCTGCAAAGTTATTTAATATATCCGAGGATAATGACAGCTATTTTATGGATTTAAATCGATTTCGTTTGAGACCAACACTGCATTTATCAGAGGATACCCGTATTACAATGCACTATGAACTTGATTTTTCTGTTTCCAATGCGATTATTCCATATCAAACAAATTATGGCAAAACAAATAGACAAGTTTTAAACTTGCATAATAAATTTATTGATAATAAAATTGATAATAACTGGAATTTGATTGCAGAGCATTTTATTGATTTACTTTATTTTAAGCACAGTTTCGATTTTGGTGAAATTACCGCCGGAAGACAAGTTATTTCATGGGGAGTTGGTCGGGTATGGCAACCAACAGATTTGTTTAATCCACTAAACCCTGCAAACTTTTCTAAATTTGAAAAAGATGGTGTTGATGCTGTTTCTTTCAAATATTTTGCAGGAAATTTTACTGATATTGAGTTTGTTTATAACTTTCGGGAAACTATAAAACAAAGCAATGTTGGAGCGAGATTCAGAACAAATTTCAATGAATATGATGTTTCGCTTATGACTGGCTATTTCGATGAAAAATATGCTGTTGGTGCTGATTTTACAGGCAATTTCTTTGGAGCAGGTTTAAGAGGAGAAGCAATTTATAAATTTCATAAGGATAAGGATTCAAGCTTTTTCAAATGTATTGCCGGATTGGATTACCAGTTCACTTCTGATATTTATGGTTTAATTGAATACCAGTTTAATGGTGAAGGCACTGCAAACAAAGATAAGTATATAAACTATTTTGAACGGCTTGCAAAAGGTGAAATTCAAAATTTGGGAAAAAACTATTTAACATCAAATTTTACTTATCTTATTCACCCGCTTGTAAATAGTGGTTTAATGGTTCTTACAAATCTTGATGATATGAGCGGATATGTCGGTTTAAATGCATCATGGTCTGCTTTAGATGAACTTAATCTTAAGCTTGGCACTATGTTCTTTTGGGGTGAAGAAAAAACAGAATATTCTTATTACTCAACAGCAGTTTATTTAATAGGAGAATTCTTTTTTTAAAAAATTTTTATTTTTTTGATAATTTTCATTAATTTAGATAGATTCTTTTAATTAATTACAAAAAGGTTTTTATGGCTAATGAAATGATTATCAAAGATGCTACATCAAATCCTGCTCCGCTTGGGCTTATGGGATTTGGTATGACTACCGTTTTGCTTAATATTCACAATGCTGGCGTTTTTCCTTTAGATACTATGATTATGTCGATGGGGATTTTTTATGGTGGGCTTGCTCAGGTTATTGCTGGAATTATGGAATGGAAAAAAGGAAACACCTTTGGCACCCTTGCTTTTACCTCGTATGGATTATTCTGGCTAACATTAGTCGGACTCTGGATTCTACCCAAATTTGATTTACAGGCATCAACTCCGTTTGCAATGGGATTTTATCTTTTAATGTGGGGTATTTTTACTCTTGGAATGTTCTTTGGCACTTTAAAAGCTAACAGGGCATTGCAGTTTGTCTTTGCATCGCTTACGATTTTGTTTTTCCTTCTGGCTATAAGAGATTTTAGCGGAAATGAATCAATAGGCATTTTGGCTGGAATTGAAGGAATAATCTGCGGCTTTTCTGCAATATATGCTTCTTTTGCTCAGGTTCTTAATGAATCACTCAGAAAAACTGTTTTACCTTTAGGAGTTATCAAGAAATAATTTTTACAGAATATTGCTTATTTCAAACTGATAAGCAGAAATAAAAGCATTTAATAAGCGTAGAGGGTGTTTACAGCAGATGTCCAACACTTGGGAAAGTGTTGGACATCTGCCTTTCAAAATTTCGCAAAATTAGAAGAAAAAGCAACGTAGTTGCAACTTGTTTGTAGAAAAATGTTTTTTATTTTTGCAAAACTCCGTAGGAGTGTTCTGTTTGTAGCATAGACAGGTTGCAACTACGTTGCTTTTCTATTTTTCAACTTTATTTCTATAAACAGGATGCTCCTACGGAGCATTCAAAGTAAGCAAAACGCAGAACACGGAGTAAGAAAGAATGATGATGAAATCGGTAAGTTTACCAGCATATATTTTTTTTTTATTTTTGAATAGATTTCTTAAATTGTTAATATTATTAATTAATTTTGAATTTAATTATGAAATATAGAGTTATTATTGAGCAAGATGAAGATGGTATGTTTATAGTTCAATGCCCAAACTTGCCAGGTTGCATTTCACAAGGTAAAACACGCAAAGAAGCATTAATAAATATCCAAGATGCCATTGAAGGGTATTTGTTTAGTTTGAAGAAACATAATGAACCGATACCTCCTCCAATTTATGAAGAATATTTAGAGGTTAGCTTTGGGTAAATTAAAAGTTATTTCTGCACGCGAATTATTGCAAATTCTTAATAAATTAGGTTATTCTATTAACCATCAAACTGGTAGTCATATAATTTTAAGAAATTCATATTATCCGAATAGAAGAGTAACAGTTCCAAATCATAAAGAAAATGGCTAAAGGAACATTGCGAAATATTATTAGGGAATGTGGAATAACAATAGAAGAATTTAAAGATTTATTGAAAAAGTAATTCATCGTGAAGAAAAAAGATAAGGGAAGCAAAACGCCGACCACGGAGTAAGAAAATACGATGACGAAATTGGAAGGTTTACAAGCATAGACCTGCTATTTGAGTTTACAGAAGATGTCCAACACTTTCCCAAGTGTTGGACATCTGCCTTTCAAAATTTCGCAAAATTAGAAGAAAAAGCAACGTAGTTGCAACTTGTTTGTAGAAAAATGTTTTTTATTTTTGCAAAACTCCGTAGGAGTGTTCTGTTTGTAGCATAGACAGGTCGCAACTACGTTGCTTTTCTATTTTTCAACTTTATTTCTACAAACAGGATGCTCCTACGGAGCATTCAAAGTAAGCAAAACGCCGACCCCGGAGTAAGAAAGAACGATGACGAAATAGGACGTTTCTCCATAATAGACCCGCTGCACTTTCCAAGTCATACGATGACTGCCAGTCATCGTATGACTAAAGCAATATAGTAATTACAGAACTCCTGACCCCTCGTAGTTTGCTATTTCGCAGTCTTGTCATTCTGAACGAAGTGAAGAATCTCACAAGTCATTGCTACTACAGAGTTTGAGATTCCTCTTTTCGTTTCGGAATGACAGACAAACATATTTTATCATTAAAAGCAACTTGGTATCAAAACAAAAAGTAGTCATTCAAGTTTACAAAAGAACAAAAATAATTCAACAATCACTTTACCAGTACCTCTCCACAAAGAAATAAAAATTGGAACTTTAGCTTCAATAATTAGACAATCTAATTTACCAAAAGAAATCTTTGAAGTTTCAGAACTCCAGCCCCCATAACAAAAATAAAGGAGTTAGGAGTTTTGCCTCGTAAAGAACAATTGCGCAGTTAATCTCCCAAATAAATTTGGGAGTTACTCTAATTATTAGAATAACTCCTAAATTTATTTAGGAGTTATATGCTTGTTATTTTTTGAAATTACATTATTTTTAATATCAGAACTATATTAAATGCGCAATAGCAAACTACGAGGCATCAGGAGTTCTGAAATTGGAAGCTTTGTCAGGAGGGTGAAAATCCTTATAATATTGAACCATTAAAATAAAGGAGAAAAATGTATCCAGCAGTCATAGAAGTAGAACCATTAGAAAATCATATCTTAAAACTGAAATTTGATAATTGTCAGGTTCGTATTTTTGATATGAAAAAGTATTTAGATATTGGTCGTTTTAAAGAGTTGAAAGATATAAATCAGTTTAACCAAGTTAAAGTATGCTTTGACAGTATAGAATGGTCAAATGGATTGGATTTTGACCCTGAAATTCTTTTTGAAAAAAGCAATAAAATTGAAGAATAGTATGATTATGCTCAGTTTGGGTAAGTTCTGTGTTCAAGTTCAAACTGTATAAACCGCTCCAAATTCATCGAAAAGAAAAAGAAAAAGAAAGCAAAACGCCGACCACGAAGTAAGAAAATACGATGACGAAATTGGGCGTTTCCACAGTATAGACCCGCTGCACTTTCCAAGTCATACGATGACTGCCAGTCATCGTATGACTTAAGCAATATAGTAATTATCAAACGAAGGGAACAGATATGTCTGTTCCCTTCATCTTGTTAAAAGCTAGTGTAATAATTTATTGAAAACCTAATAAACATTTCTTGTCATTCCGAAACGAAGTGAGGAATCTCAAGTTCTGTAGTAGCAGTGACTTGTGAGATTTCTCACTTCGTTTCGAAATGACACAATATAATAAGTCTTTTAACGAATTACAACACTAGATAGTATAAAATATTTTTATTATTTAAAATCTTTGCTGATAAGCGCTATTCCATTTCAGAAATAAGCCGCTTCCCTATAGCAATAGCACCATCTAATGCACTTCTTTTAGCGTCAATTCGTTTAAATTTCGGATTAATAGCTATATTATCTTCAAGCATTTTTGCAAGAATAGTATCTGCTTCAATAATACCCCCAAGTAATGCTACTTTAACTTGCTGAGTTTTATATTTCTTTTGCAAAGTTTCAAGAAGTTCCATCAGATGAAAAGCAGCTTTTTGAATTATTTCGAGGCAAACCGGGTCCCCTTCTTCTGCACATTTCATCACTAAAGGAGAAAGCATATAATATTCAAAAACTCTGTCTGAATATGCTTTAACAATAGTTCTGGGTTCTTTAATATCAATACTGGAAGGATAAAGCTCAGTGAATACTTTAGTTAAAGTTGTATTATTTCCTCTGCCATCAAGAGCCCTGACAATTGCAGTAAGCCCTTCGCGCCCAATCCAAGCCCCACTACCTTCATCATCAAGTTCGATACCCCATCCACCGCATCTAATCAATTGGTTTTTGCCAACTTTGCCAATCGCAATCGAACCAGTACCAACAATCATTACAATTCCCTGGTCGCCTTCAAAAGCTCCTTCAAGTGCTAATTCGGCATCGCTTGTTACAATAAGGTCATTAAGATACATTTTTTGGGTTCGTGCTAAAGTTTTTATGAGTTGAGTTGAACGCTTCTTTTCTTCATCTAACCAGACCCCTGCTAAACCAACTACAACTGCATCTATTTCGGAACTATCAATATTTGCTCTAATACATAAATCAGCAATTACATTAAGCAATCTTTCGCAAGATTCGCCAACCCCAACCGCTCCTATACGAGTAGTTCCGGAATTGGATTTTGCAATAATTTCATTACTTCTATAAAGAACTCCTCTTGTCTTTGTACCGCCACCATCAATCCCGATAATGGTATAATCTTCATTTATTGTCATAAATTTTCCATTTATAATCAATTCATTATTTCAATTACAAAATTATCAAAATATATGCCATTAATTTGATTTTTAAATTATAATTATTTTCAAAAAAATAACTTTTGTTCTTTTAAATTGAAAAAAATTTTATATATTAGTAATAGTATGTTTAATAATGCTATTCAAATATATGATAAAATCAATATACGATACAGTGTTTGAGGGTAAAAAAGTCCTGCTTAGAGTAGATTTTAACGTTCCTCTGAATCAAGATTTAGAAGTAACCGATGACAACCGCATACGCGAGTCGCTCCCAACGATAGATAAAATTATTGACGATGGTGGCTTGCCAATAGTTATGTCTCATTTAGGGAGACCCAAAGGAGAATCGAATCCAAAATTCTCGCTTCGTCCTGTTGCAGAAGTATTGAAAAAAAGATACGGTTTTAAAGTTCATTTTGCTAAGGATTGTATAGGGAAACCAGCTCTTGATGCAATTCGAATAGCTGATGCCGGCAGTATCGTATTGCTTGAGAATCTGCGTTTCCATAAAGAAGAAGAAATGAATGACAATGAATTTGCAAAACAGCTTGCATCACTTGCTGATGTTTATGTTAACGATGCATTCGGTTCTGCTCACCGCGCTCACTCAAGTACTTTTGAAGTAGCTAAATTTTTCAATGAAAAATATGCAGGTAAATTACTTCTTGATGAAATTGAATATCTCGGCAAAGCCATTATTAATCCTGTTCATCCGTTTACCGCCGTAATTGGTGGCGCTAAAATCTCAGGAAAAATTGATGTTATCCGTAATCTGATGACTAAATGCGACACAATTATTTTAGGTGGTGGAATGATGTACACCTTCTTTAAAGCAATGGGTTATGAAATTGGAAAATCTATTGTCGAAGAAGACAAAATCGAACTTGCTAAAGAACTCATTCAGGAAGCAAAAAGTAATAATGTAAAACTATTACTGCCTGTTGATGTGGTTGTTTCTGATGCTTTTTCAGATACTGCCAACGCAAAGACCGTTAAATTTAATGAAATGCCGAAAGATTGGATGGGTATGGACATCGGAGAAGAAACTCAAAAAATCTTCATTGATGAAATTACAAAATCCAAAACAATTTTCTGGAATGGTCCTATGGGAGTGTTCGAAATGAATAAATTTTCCAAAGGCACCCGTTCAATTGCAAATTCTCTTGCCAATGCAACTCATAAGGGCGCTATAAGCATTGTCGGTGGTGGAGATTCAGCTGCAGCCGTGATTCAAATGCATTTAAAAGAAAAAATTACTCATATTTCAACTGGTGGAGGCGCTTCACTTGAATTTCTTGAAGGCAAAGAACTTCCCGGTATAGCTGCTTTACAACAGTGAAAATAGTGATTAATGATTAATGATTAATGATTAATGATTAGTGATTAGTGATTAGTGATTAGTGATTAGTGATTAGTGATTAGTGATTAATGATTAATGATTAATGATTAATGATTAATGATTAATGATACCATCCTTCTCAAGTTGGGCTTGGGAAGGAGGATATAAGACTAATTAATCTTTTCTTGTGTGATGATTCATTGAACAACTTATAAAAGGTTCTTGTCATTCTGACCTCCCTGATTAAGCTAGTGCTTTATTTAAAAGGAGATGACATAATTTTCCGTGTCATTCTGACGGAAAAAAAAGTTTATAGGTTATTAGTCATTATACCAAGTTGCTTTTAAAGATAAAATATGATTGTCTGTCATTCCGAAACGAAGTGATGAATCTCAATGTCTTTGTTAGCAAGGAGTTGTGAGATTTCTCATTTCGTTACGAAATGACATTAAGATTTTGCACTATTAGTTAGCGGTTTGTTATAAATTATCAAAAATATCCAATATTTATACACGGGGAAGAGTATGCACAAAATCAATTACTGCAGATTGTGGAATTTGTAAGTATGCTATATTCATTTTATTAATAATTTAATTGATTTAAATTATAAAATATAATAAACAAATCAAACATTTTTAAAATAAAAGCAAAGCAGAAAGATAATATTTTAGAAAATCATTTCCAAGTTGAATTTGGAAAGAAGATAAAAACGTAAAGAACAGGAATGCCTGTTCCCTACAAAAATTAAAAAAGCCAACAGCCGTTAGCTGACAGCTAATAGCTGATATATATTTTGAAATAATAATATTAATAATTCGTTTATTTATTGTTATATATTTAAATTTTATGAATTTAGTAATGGAAATATACCCATATTTAGCTAAAAATTCCAAGATATTAGATGGCACTGTAATAATTGAGGGAACCAGAATACCAGTAAGAACTATTGCTGCATTTTATCAAATGGGGCAAAGTATTGATGAAATATTACTCAATTATCCATCACTTGAACCTGCTCAGGTATTTTCTGCACTTGCATACTATTTCGACAATCAGGAAGAAATTGATAAGGAAAATGATTATAATAATGATATTGAATATTGGGAAAAAAAAGTTGCAGAAATGAAAGCCATATCGGAGTTAAGCGATGAAAAAGTTGAAGTTTTTGCTTGATGAAGATACTCCTTTAAAATGTGCTGCTGCTTTGAGAAAACGTGATATTGATGCTATTCATATTGACGAAGCAAACCGTAAAGGTCTCACTGACGATGAGCAGTTAGAATTTGCAATTTCTGAACAACGATGCATTGTAACTTTCAATGTTGCAGATTTTGTTAATTTATATTCAAAATATATAGAAACTGGAAAAAAACACTTTGGTATAATTGTAAGTAAACAAATTAATCTCAATGAGTTATATTTTCGTCTCATAGTTTTTTATGATAAATATTCTTTTGACGACCTAATCAACAACATTCATTTTTAAAAAGCGTATAACAAAACGTAGAGACACAGCGTACTTTATCTCCTACTCTAATAAACATTACTTCTTGTATCAATTTCAGAAATTATAACGTTGTCTTCTTCAATGAAAAGTAGAATTCGATATCTACCTATTCTAATTCTATAGCAATTTTCAGTTGATTTAATTGGTTTTATATCAACAGGAATTCTATCTTGAAATTTCTTTAAAGTATTGTCAACAATTTGTTTATAATTTAAAGGTAAATTCAGATATTGTTTTGTTGCAGATTTGCTAAATTTTATCTTATATCTTCCCAATTTATTAACTCACCTTCCTCAAGTTCTTTCATTGAAATGTTTAGAGCATCTTTTTCTTCATTTGTTAATGCTGAATCATCAGAATAGACAAGTAAATTATCAAAAATATCCAATATTTGTTCACGGGGAAGAGTATGCAAAAAATCAATTACTGCAGATTGTGGAATTTGTAAATATGCTGTATTCATTTTATTATTAATTTAATAAAAATACATAATTTATAACACAAAATATAATAAACAAATTAAACATTTTTTCAATAAAAGCAAAGCAGAAAGATTTAATTAAAAAAAAACATTCACAAGCTGCTGAATTTGGGAAAAAGCCGACAGCCGTTAGCTGACAGCTATAAGCTAATTTCCCGGATACGTCAAAACCGCAGGGACAGTCATATAAATCCAGTAGCATCTTTATATTTTTTAATTTAACGCAATCTTACCTTTTTCAATCAAATTGTCAGTTGTATATTTGGATTCTTCTAATATTTTACGTAAAGCATTTTTTAATTCCAAATCTTTAACTTTGTCATAAATTTTATTTTTCATTTCCCAAACCTCTAATTGTGATTTAGAAATTTTCGAGTGTATTATGCTAATTTTATTCTTCTGATATTTCATAATCTAAAACCTCATAAGTAGCATCGTCAGCAAATAGAAAGTTGATTACTGAAGTATCCAAATATATTTTTAATTTTCTTTTCATTTAACTGCATTTTTTACAATCTTTATTAAATTAACAAAAATAGAACAATTATCCAAATAAAAGAATAATTGATTTGTTTCAAAAAACTTAATAAATGGTAATTTTGGAAAGAAAATAAAAAATGTAGAGACACAGCATACTGTGTCTCTACAAAAATATAAAGCCGATGGCTTTCAGTTGACAGCCAACAGCTAATTCCCCGGATACGTCAAAACCGCTGGTGCATTCATATAAATCCAGTAGCCAGAATTACTATTCCAATTCTATTTAAACCTAAATTGTTCTGGTAAAGTATTTTATGTTGATACTCTAATATCTAATAAACTTCTGTTGGTAAACTTTGTCTTTGTATCGTAAAATGCAGAAGTAAGTTCCAACAAGAAAATTGCTAATATCTGTTTTGATTGAATGTTCTCCCTGAGGAAAGAACTCATTTGCTTTGACAACTGATACAATTTCACCTAACATATTTGCTATTTCTATTGTAACTTGCTCTGGAGTAGCTAAATTAAATGCAATGTTTAAGTAGTTGTCGTTAACTGGGTTTGGCGAAAGGAAGAGTTGCTGGTTTATCACATTGTTAGTAGAAAGAGATAAAAAGGGGATACCTTGTGGACTTTCAGTATATTTTGCTATAAAGCCATCTCCGCTGCCATTGCTTGAAACTGTTTTTCCGTTGTTAAATCTAAGTGGGGCAGACCTAAAATAACCAGTTACATAAACATTGCCACTCACATCTTTGATTATTGAATGTGCATATTCATTATCTGCCCCGCCAATTTTTTCTACCCACTGGCAAACTCCATCGCCATTATATTTTGTTATGTAGCCATCTCCACTACCACTGTTTGAAAGTATTCTTCCATTGTTAAATGTTAGTGTAGCAGAGGAAAACTCACCAGCAACATAAACATTGCCATTAGCATCGGTGATTATTGAAAATGAATAATCTTCATCTGTTCCTGCAATTTTTTCAGCCCACCGGCATAATCCATAGCTATTATATTTTGCTATATAGCTATCCAAACTACCACTGTTTGAAAGTGTTATGCTGTTGTTAAATGTTAGTTTAGCAGAGGAAAACTCACCAGCAACATACACGTTGCCATTAGCATCGGTGATTATTGAAAATGAATTATCATAATCTGTTCCTGCAATTTTTTTTGCCCATTGGCATACTCCATCGCTATTATATTTTGCTATAAAGCCATCCCAATTACCACTGTTTGAAAGTGTTTTTCCGTTGTTAAATGTTAGTGTAGGAGAATCATAATAACCAGCAACATACACATTGCCATTAATATCGGTGCTTATTGAATTTGCATATTCATCTTTTGTTCCTGCAATTTTTTTTGCCCACTCAAGTTCTCCATCGCTATTGTATTTTGCAATAAAGACATCCATTCTACCAGTGTTTGTAAGTTTTTTGTCGTAATTCAATAGTAGAGTATTATTAAAATCACCAGCAACATACACATTGCCATTAGCGTCTGTGCTTATTGAATATAATATTTCATACCCAGTTCCAGCAATTCTTACAGCCCACTGGCATACTCCATCGCCATTATATTTTGTTATAAAGCCATCTCCACAACCACCGTTTGAAAGTATTTTTCCATTGTTAAATGTTAGTGTATCAGAACCAAAATATCCAGCAACATACACATTGCCGCTCACATCTGTGCTTATTGAATATGTATAATCATCATCTGCTCCAGCAATTTTTTCTGCCCACTGACATACTCCATCGCCATTATATTTTGCTATAAAGCCATCCCAATTACCACTGTTTGAAAGTGTTATGCTGTTATTAAATGTTAGTGTAGGAGAGTAAAAACGACCAGCAACATATACATTGCCGCTCACATCTGTACATATTGAATGAGTATTATCAGTAGAATCTCCTGAAATTTTTTCAGCCCACTGGCATTGCGGATTTTGTGCCTTAATATTGATTGAAAAGAATAGAATAATAGCTATAATAATAAAAAAAAATGTTTTTTTCATAATTTTTTTCTTTTTATTATTTAAATCAATTTGTCTTGAATCTTGATTATAAGGATTATAGGATTAATTGTTAATTGTTAATTGTAATAATCAAGTAATCTTTAAATCAAGCAAATCAAGGTTCAGACAGTAAGACCAAGCTTACTTATGTATTTTATTTCACTATATTTAAATAGCTTTTCCTTTCAAATATTTTATTTTTTTTATATTTTAATTTAATTATTTTTTATTGCAAATCAAATTTATTTTTATTCGCTTACCCCATCTCCATTTTTGCAGTATTGCTTAATAGAATCAATTAATGATATAGCTTCGTCTAGCCCACCATCAATAGCTTTTATATTAGTTAATCCCTCATAATACCCATTTAAATGAAGAATTAAATAAGCATTGTTTAAATGTTTTAATAGTTTTTTATCAATTTTACCTAAATTATCTTGGTAATAATCAATAGATTTTCTTCCTCTTCTTTTAGGAACATTCTTTACATCAAACAAATAATCTAAAGCAACAAGCGTTCCAGAATATGCGGTGCCTGATGCAGTCTTAACATACTTTTCATCTGCATAGAACTTGCCATCTTTCCCGGCAAGTTTCAACGTTTCTCTTGCGTTCTCTATGTAACGCATTGCTTCTTTATATGCGTTTTTTGTCTTCATTTTATTTACTTTAAAATACTTTTAGCTTATACAAATATAAAATTAATTTATTTAAATTCAAAATATTTTTATTATTTATTTCACTATATTTAAATAGTTTTCCTTTCAAATTTTGTTTTTTTTCAATAT
>CAZCLJ010000002.1:0-51075 GCA_964499465.1 uncultured Hyphomicrobiales bacterium | reverse complement strand
AGGGTACTTGCTCCGAAAGTTGCCGCAAATGTGAGATGCGGAATAACAGCAGACTGCACCGGTTTTGAAATAAACAAAGACGGTAAACTGGTTCAGATAAGACCGGCTCTGGGTGGAAACATACTTGCCCACATCATATCGCCCGAAAGACTGCCGCAGATGGCTACTGTAAGGCCGGGTGTTTTCAAAGTGAAGGAGTTCTTTAATCATGAAAGACCGATCGAAAAGATGTTCTTTGAAATACCGAATACAAGGCGGCATGTTATTGAAAACAGCAGAGTGTCAAATATGTCGGCAGAATGTGAAAAGATAGAGGACGCAAAGATCATTGTTGCTGTGGGACACGGTGTAAGATCGAAAGAACTGCTTAAAAAAATTGAAGATTTTGCAAAAAGCATCGGAGGCGTCTGTGCGTGTTCAAGAAAAATTGTTGAATCGGGCTGGATGGAACACAGTAGACAGGTGGGGCAGTCTGGAAAGACAATTTCGCCTGATATTTATATCGCGATCGGAATAAGCGGTGCCGTCCAGCATCTTGCAGGGATGAAGACTTCAATGAAGATAATTGCTGTAAATACCGACGCAAATGCAGAAATATTTTCTGTTGCCCATACAGGGTTTGTCATGGATGCTTCCATCTGGCTTGAAAAAGCGACAGAATTTTTTACAAAAAAGGTTTAACATGGACAGATTGAAAAATATTTTCAGTAGAGATATTGAACCGTCTGACAGATATCTGGCTGATGAAAGCAGAATGCAGGGCGGAGATGCTTCAAAAGTCCTTTTTCCGGAAAACAGCGTGGAAGTGGCTGAAATACTTAAATATTCTTCATTAAATAAAATTCCGGTCACGATATATGCTCAAGGAACCGGCATTACCGGAGCGTCAGTTCCATTCGGAGGGATAGTGATCTCTCTTGAAAGAATGAATAAAATCGGCGAGATAGAGCTTGATGCTGAATCGGGAGAGCACTTTGTAAAAGCGGCAGCATGTGCGACTCTTAACGGAATTAAGGAGAAATTAAACGGCACAGAGTTATTTTATCCCGTAGATCCGACTGAAATGAGTGCTTCGATAGGGGGAACAGTCGCAACAAACGCCAGTGGTGCGCTTTCCTTCAGATACGGTCCGACAAGAAAATGGATCAGATCTATCGAAATCGTGCTGATGGATGGATCAATTCACAAAATTGTCAGGGGTGAAAATTTTGCAGATGATCCAGGGTTATTCAACATTTCAGGGAAAAAATTCAATATTCCCGGCTATAAAATGCCAAAGTGCAAAAATGCGGCAGGTCTTTTCAGCGAGAATGCGATGGATATTATTGATCTTTTCATCGGTTCTGAAGGAATTCTCGGTGTAATTACAGAAGTTGAGATATGGCTTGCGCCCAAACACGCCTCTATAAGTGTTGTAAAGTTTTTTGATACTGAAATTGAGGCAATTGATTTTACGGCATATCTTAAAGACAGCAAAGATGTAATGCTTGATTTTATTGAGTATTTTAATGGTTCGGGTCTTGAAATGATAAGAGAAAAAGCCAAAAAAGATCCTCAGTCAGTCAGCATGCCCAAGATAAGTGACAATGCGAACGCGGCACTGTTTTTTGATATCGAAATTAAAGATAGCAACATAAATGCCGCCTTTAACAAACTGCTCTCTTTAAATGTTGACTGGAAAGGTTCATGGTGTGCATGGGAAAATATTGAAAAGGAAAGGATAAAAAATTTCAGACATGCACTTCCTGAAACAGTGAATGAATATATTGCCGGCGTTAAAAAGAAACATCCGTCCATACATAAGCTCGGGACCGATTTTGCGGTCAGTGACGAAAAATTCGGAGAGCTGGTTGAATTTTATGATTCAGTCCTGAATAGAAGCGGTCTTAAATATGTCTGTTTCGGTCACATCGGAGATAACCATTTGCATATAAACTTTCTTCCGTCAAATTATGATGAACTGGGAAAAGGGAAGGAAATTTATAAGGTTATCGCTGAAAAAGTGATAGAACTGAACGGAAGCGTTTCAGCAGAACACGGAATAGGAAAACTCAAGCACAGATATCTTGAAATGATGTACGGAGCTGAGGGTGTTAGAGAAATGAGAAGGATAAAAAGTGTTTTTGACCCCCATTTTCTTCTAAACAGGGGGAACATGTTCCCTTGCGGGGAATTATGATGAATATTGCAGTTCTCATAAAACAGGTGCCCCGCACCGATAAGATAAAGATAGACAGGGAAACGGGGACTCTGATAAGAAAAGGGGTTGAATCGATCCTGAACCCGTATTGCGAATATGCCCTTGACATGGCTGTTTCAGTAAAGAACATGTTGAAGGATGTCAAGATCACTGTTTTTACGATGGGGCCTGATTCTGCTGAACTTGCTTTAAGAAGAGCTCTTTCGCTCGGGGCTGATGAGGCCGTTCTGATAAGTGACAGGGCTTTTTCCGGCGCTGACTGCTGGGCTACGGCATATACATTGTCAAAGGGGATTAGACATCAGCTCAAAGATCCAGATCTGATAATTTGCGGCAAACAGGCGATAGATGGTGATACGGCACAGGTTCCGGGTGAGATCTCAGAAATACTCGGCATGCCTCTGCTCCCGTATGTATTTGAAATAACTGATATAAATGAATCTGTGGCGGTTAGGTGCGAAATGGGTGACAGTATTCTGGAGCTGTCATCTGAGCTTCCGGCGGTAATAACAGTCGGGAACGGTTCCAACATTAGAAGGATCCCTTCTGTTAAAGAGGCCGCGTCTGCATATTTTGCTCATATTGTCCACCTTGATAACGGTATTATCAAATGTGACCTCGCTCAGACAGGGTTGAAAGGAAGCCCCACAAGGGTAGTGAAAATAGAGCCGGTAACAGCAAGCGGGAAATGTGAGTTCTACGATGAGGAGAATCTTGACAAAGGATTGAATAAGTTGTTGGATTTAATCAGTATTGTAAAGGGGGACAAGGTATGAGAAAAATTGAATTTATTGATCTTAAAGCTCAGTATGCCGCATATAAAAATGAAATAGACAGAGCAATTGAAAAAGTGTGTCTGGAATCATCATTCATAATGGGTCAACAGGTAAGAGAACTTGAAAACCGGCTTTCTGAATTTACGGGCTCTCCTCATGCAATATCATGTTCAAGCGGTACTGATGCCCTTCTTCTTGCTTTGATGGCGATCGGTGTTAAAGATGGCGACGAGGTTATCACAACTCCTTTCACCTTCATTGCAACCGCTGAAGTCATATCGCTGCTCGGGGCGAAACCTGTTTTTGCAGATATAGATGAAACGACATACAACCTCGATCCGGGCAAAATAGAAGAGAAAATAACGGAAAGAACAAAAGCGATAGTTCCAGTGTGTCTTTACGGACAGGTTGCCGACATGGATGAAATAAATGCGATAGCGGCAAAACACGGTATTTTTGTAATTGAAGATGCCTGTCAGAGTTTCGGAGCTGAATATAAAGGGAAGAAAAGCTGTAATATCTCAAAACTCAGCTGCACCAGTTTTTTCCCTTCAAAGCCGCTTGGCTGTTACGGTGACGGAGGAGCAGTTTTCACAAGTGATGCGGAACTTGCTGAAAAGCTGAAAAGCATCAGAGTTCATGGTCAGACCCAGAGATATTATCATAAATATATCGGAATAAACGGTCGTCTTGACACTATTCAGGCGGCGATACTTAATGTGAAAATGGACCACCTTGAAGAAGAATTGAAAAAACGGGTTGAAGTGGCACAATATTACTCAACTAGACTCGCAGGGAAGAAAGATGTAGTTCTTCCTGTAATAAAGAAGAATAGAACATCGGTCTATGCACAGTATTCTATAAGGGTTAAAGACAGGGACGGCTTTGCGGCGAAGCTTAATTCTGTAGGGATCCCAACGGCCATTCACTATCCGAAACCGCTTCATCTTCAGGAGGCATATTCATATCTTGGTTTGAAGACAGGGGATTTCCCTGTATCGGAAAAAGTCAGCAGTGAGATACTGAGCATACCGATGTCCCCGTTCCTTAAAAGGGAAGATCAGGATTATATTATTGAAAATATTATGAAAAATGTATAAGGATTGAATCATGAAGATCGGGATTGTATCGAACATGTATCCTTCTGAAAATGATAAGAACTACGGAGTTTTTGTTAAAGGGCTTGTCGATTCAATGTCGAAAAAAGGGGTTGGGTTCAGCTTCACAGCAGTTATAAAAGGAAAACAAAAAGGAAGATGGCAAAAGATATGGGCATATCTTAAACTTTATTTCTCAGCTGTTTTCAATCTTCTTTTTAAAGAGTGTGATATCGTTTTTCTTCATTATCCTCTTCATCTTTCACCTCTTGTTTATCTGATGAATTCGTTCATGATAAAACCACTTGTCATAAATTTTCATGGAACTGACATGAATCCCCAGTCAAAAGGACTGCAAGTGCTTGAAAATATTCTTAAAAGATCTCTTGACAATGTTAAAATGGTTGTAGTCCCTTCAAGTTTTCTGAAAAAAGAAGTCATGAAAAAATATGGAGTACCTGAAGAAAAGATATTTGTTTCTCCTTCCGGAGGAGTTGATTTTGACAAGTTCAGGTCATTTGATGACAATCCTGTCGCCACTAAACCGTATTCGGCTGGTTATGTCTCGAGATTGACTAAAGAAAAAGGGTGTGATGTTTTTGTCGAAGCGGTATCTGTTCTTAACAGTAGCGGTCTTGTTGACGGAAGAAAATTTCTTGTTGCCGGAACTGGTCCAATGCACGATCGGTTATTAGAAATGATCAACGAAAGGGGTCTTAGTGAGAAGATAGAACTGAGAAATGTAAATGACCAGAACTTGCTCCCTCAATTTTTTAATGACATGGAAGTATTTGTTTTTCCTTCAAAAAGTGAAAGTCTCGGACTTGTCGGGTTAGAAGCAATGGCTTGCGGAACTCCCGTAGTCGGTTCAAAAATAGGAGGGGTGTCAGATTATCTTTATGATGGAGATAACGGTTATTTTTTTGAACCCGGCAATGCATCTGATCTTGCAGAAAAGATCAAAAAATTTATGTTGTTATCAAAAATTGAAAAAATGAGTTTTAAGGAAAATGCAAAAAATACTGCTACTCGGTATGAAAGGGAAAGGGTTGTTTCAAACCTTATTAAAATACTGGAAACATTGAAGTTTTGAATAATAGAAAATTACAGAAACTTTAAAATGTTTACAAATTGGAGATAAAAAGTATTTTTACTTGTCAATAGGATTAGGTTTTGAAATTTTTATAAGGGTTTAATATGAGCAGAACAGACGAAAAGGCACATGATGAATTTAAAGACATAAAAGAGATTACAATGTCTGACATAAAAAAATTATTTACCAATAACTTTAAGAAAGTATTGATATACTCTCTTGTTGCATTTGTTTCTTTTTTCTTGTTTTTCTTGTTTTTTGTTACTCCTGATTATGTTGTTGACTCAACAATAGAAATCAATAATTTTCAAGATTCAATTTCTTTAAATCCTATGTCTTTAATGCTTGGGACTCAAGCCACATCATCAATTTCTTCATACGAAGAGCTTTTGAAATCCAGATCTTTAAACGACAGAGTTATAAATGATTTGAATCTGAACATTTTTTTTGCAAAGAAAAGAAACTCGGTATTTTTCTATATTATTGATGTGCTTTTAGGAAATCCAATTAATACGGGATCTTTCTATATAAAGAAATTCCCAAAACTTGAAAACCAGAATTTTGACTTAAAGATTGAACCGGAGGGATACTCCATATCCAATGGTAAAATAGATCAGAGTTGCTTCTGGAATGTTCCTTGTATTATTGATGAACACGAGATAATATTTGATAAAGTTGGTGATGTAGCAAAGTCGGAATATTCTCTTCAAACACGATCAATAATTGATGCACGCACATTCCTAAAAAAGAAATTCAATATTAAATCTGTTATGGGCACGAACAATATTATTCTTCAATTTTCGCATGAGAATTCTTATACTGGATATTTGATACTGAAAAAATATATCGAAATTTTTGAGGATATTAATAAGAAATGGGATGAAGAAGAAATCGCTGCAAAAAAGTATTATATAAATGATGTTTTAAGCAGCGTTAAAAAAGAAATAGAAAATAAGGCTCAAAAACTTATTGTTTCACAAAAAGAAAACAAAATATTCCTTCCTTCTGTTCAATTTGATGCCGTTATCAAAAAGATTGAATTTATTAAGACAGAGTTGGAAAAACTGGAGTTGAAAGAGAAATTACTTTCTTCTGCTATTAAAGAAATGGATAATGATAAAATGGAGCCGGCAGCGTTTTCGGTTCTGTCAGACAATCTTTCTATGTTAGAAATGATTCGCGCACATAATGAACTAATAATAAAAAGAGATTTGATGAAAGAAAAAGTAACAGACGAATATCCTGAATACATAAGCATAAATAATGCAATTAAGGAATCGTCAAAAAACATATCATACACTTTAAATAAAGAGAGGATAGCTGTAAATAATGCAAAAATGATAGTGCAGAAATCAATTGATAAAATAGTTAATGAGCAAAAAGATTTTCCTCAGAGTGTTTTGGAGTCTGAAGCGTTAAAAAAAGATCTTGAATTGACAGAAAAACTTTATGTCGCTCTGACAACAAAGCTTTATGAAAGCACTCTTGACAAGAAAACAGGGGTTGCACCTTTAAAGATAATTGATTCTCCTGACCCTGTTGTTTTAAAAAATTCTCCAAAATTGTTACTAAGTCTTGTCATGATGGTTTTCTTGTCACTCTTTTGCTCTTTTGTTGCAGTATTACTGTTTGAAGTATTCAGAGAAAGAGTTAGATGCAAAGATGATATTAATAAACTGTTTGATGGATATTTGCTGTATGAAATTATTAAACAGGACCATGATTCTATTTTTAAAATCCAATCCTTTTTTGATATGATTTCAAGTGATTTTAATACTGTTTGTTATATTCCTACAGCACCCGACTTAACTGGTGTTGATCTTTACCTGGATGAATCTGCTTTTTTATTAAGTTTCAGTTTTAATGAAGGTATCTCTTTTCGTGATTTGGATAAGCTTGTCGGCTCAGATGTTTTCTTAAATAAAAGAAAGATTGTGGTTAGAATTAATGATTTTGAAATAAATGCTGTTTTTAGTGCTAAAAAATTTCATGATATTATTGTCAAGTTAAATGTAAACTTTAGAAACATAGTTATTGAAGTGCCTTTTTTGTCAAAAATTATCAGATATGCTGAACTGATTAATTTATCTGACAAGATTTTTTTATATGTTAAAGAGGGTGAAACATCTTTAAATTTACTAAACGATTTTTATGAGTTTATTAAATTAAGCGGTAATAGGAAGAATAATATGGATATTTTCTTTCTTTACTCTAAAGAAAAGAACTCCTGAGAAAAACATTTATGTTTAAAATTAGAAATGAATATTTTAAAAATATTCTGACTTTGTTTACCGGAGCAACCTCTGCTCAAGTATTGCCGTTTTTGGTTTCACCTTTATTAACAAGGCTCTATTCGCCGGATGATTTTGGTGTTCTGGCAATCTTTTTTAGCTTATGTTCAATTTTCAGTGTTTTAGCTTCAGGAAGATATGAGCTCTCAATTCTGTTGCCTGAAAAAATAGAAAGTGCGATTAATTTGCTGGTGTTCTGTATTGCAACAGCATTCCTCGTCTCTACTGTTTTAATGATTGTTGTTATCGTATTTAATGTCGAAATTACTAATCTTTTGGGAAATAATTCAATTTCTTTATGGTTGTACTTTGTTCCACTTGTTGTTTTTATGATGTCATCATATAACAGTCTCAGATATTTTAGTTTGCGGTTAAAAGATTTTAAAAGTGTTTCGATTTCAAGAGCGGTAAAATCTGGAGCATCTTCAATAATTAAAATTCTGCTCGGTTTTCTTGGTTTTGTTCCTCATGGATTAATGACTGGAGAAATTATATCGCATTTTTTCGGGAACAGTTCTTTTTTAAAAAATTTATATAAAAAAAGAAAATTATTTCACATTGTAAATAAAGAAGAAGTTTTGATTCAAGCAAAAAAATACTCGGAATTCCCAAAATATTCTCTTCCGGCGGCTCTCTCGAACACTCTTTCTCTGAATTTAATAAGTGTTTTCATGTCATCTTTTTTTTCATTATCAATTCTGGGACACTATTCTTTGGTTAATAAAGCAGTCAACCTACCATTAAATTTGATCGGTTCTTCAATTTCTGATGCTTATTTCCAAAAAGCTGCAGAAGAAAAAAATAAAGCAGGAAATTCTAAAGATGTGTTCATCGTTTCTTTTAAATATTTAATTGTTGTTGCAGCGGCAGTTTTTTTAATACTTTTCTTTGCGGGAGAGGGAATGTTCGCATTTGTTTTTGGTGAATCATGGCGAATCGCAGGGAAATATGCCAGAATTCTTTCTTTTTTAGTTGCAGTAAGGTTTGTAGCGGTTCCCCTTTCCGTCACAATGAGTGTTTTTGAAAAACAGAAAGTAAGTCTTTTTCTCACTTTTTTACAACTAATGACAATGATGTGCATATTTTTTCTAACATGGATGCTTGGTCTTGATGTAGAAGATTTTCTTGTTCTTTTTTCTTTTGTGATGACTATTTACTATATTTTTATGTTTTTCGCCTGTTATTTGGTTGCTTCCGGAAGGTATAAATAAGATGTTTTTAGGTAAATATTTAGAAAGAAGATGGTTTAAAATCAGGAAGATTTATTATTTGATACCAGGTGAGATAAATTCCTGCACTACAGTTCTTCCTGAAGGTTTTAATGTTGATGTCCAGATAGCTAATAATAAGGGTTTCATTAAATTTAGTTTTAGAATTAAAAGTCCATTTATAAATAACGATTGTGCAGTTACAAATGTTGTAATAAATAGCACAAAAAAGCTTTTGTGGCATGACAATTACCCTGTTCTACACAATGAAGGATTGATTTATGCATCATTTGTTGATCCAGTTTTTCGAGGCAGAAATTTTTATGTGATTTTACTTAATTATATTAATGACTATTTTTCTGAAAGATCAAAAGTTCAAGTAGAAACACTCGTAGCTGTTGTAGAAAAAAACAATTTCGCTTCAAAAAGATCACATGAGAAATGCGGATATGTGATTCGGGAGAACAATTTTCTTTTGAAGTTCTGGGGCAGAAATATTTTTTCATTTTATTCAAAACCATTCAGAGGGTATTTTGTATACAAGAAGCGCAATAGTTTTTAATTGTTACTATAATGGGTTAAGTATTATCCGGGAACTCGGGAAAAACAACATCCCCGTATATGCAATGGACACCTTTAGAAATGTAGGAACTTACAGTAAATATGCAAAATATATAAAATGTCCTGATCCAACCATTAATGAAGGTGAGTTTATTGATTTTTTATTGGATTTTGGGAAGAGATTTTTAGAAAAACCCATAATATTTCCTACTAATGATTCTTGGGTACTAGTTATTTCAAAAAATTATAAGATTTTATCAGAGTATTACATTTTATGTTCATCTGGCTTTGAAACAGTAGATCTATTGCTGAAAAAAAGAGCTTTTTCTAATTGGTGCAAAAACAATGGTTTTTCTGTTCCTGAAACATGGCGGTTTGATGAAAAGGAAAAAATTTCTCAGGCATATTATCCATTAATTGTGAAACCAGAGAACAGAAGACCTGAGAATGGAAATCATTCGCTTTTCTCACTTCTTGATAAACTTAGATTAACAAGGATTAATTTTAAAGAAGAATTGTTGTTGTTTGAAAAAAAACACGAAGAAATTATTAGTCACTTTTTAATTCAAGAATTAATTGAGGGTTTTTCTGATACAATGTACACAGTAGGCATTTTTTCTTACGAGGGTAATATTAAGGGAGTTTTTACTGGTAGAAAAGTAAGGGGATATCCAGCAGATATTGGTGATTGTGTCGTTGGACAAATTGAAAAAATGCCAGATACAGTAATAGAGGAAGTAGAAAAAATATGTGAGAAATTAAATTATACCGGAATTGCTGAATTTGAGTATAAAAAGGATGTTGGAAAAAATATTTTTAAACTAATAGAAATCAACCCGCGATCGTGGTCATGGATAGGAATAACTCCTTTTTGCGGAGTTAACCTTCCTCTTATTGCTTATATGAATTTGACTGATAGCACGAATAACAGCAACGAGGTGGTTTTTTCTGACAAATCTGATGGTAGCGTAAGATATGTAAAGATAATAGACGATCTGTACAATTCTTGTTTTAGATATAAAAAAGATGGTTTCTTCAAATGGCATAAATCTTTTTATGAATGGTACATTTCTCTAAAATGCAATAAACTTGTTGTTGCTGAATGGGAATACGGAGATGTGAAGCCATTGTTTTTTACTGTTTTTTCAAAAATTCGCTCAATTATTAAAAGATTGTTGAAATGAAATTAAATATAACTGCCCCAATTTCTTTCATTAATGAAAGAAGATACATTTTAGATGTTTTTTTTAATGAATTTCTCGGACTTGAGTATGAAGTCGAATTTAAAGAAACAACCGATACTGTGAAAATCTTTTATGATGATAGCATAAAGCACATTTCTATTGTTGACACTTTTTTTTCCATGAATGAATCTGACTGGCTAAAAGAAAAGTCTCTTCCCAAAGAGCCGCTCAAAATGATTAACAGTTCTGTTTTTCCAGGCAACCCGATACTCTCCTCGGATCAAATCCAGCTTATTTACGGCACAAATGAAAGTGAAATTAATGTTTCTGAAGAAGAAATTTTTATTCCTGTAGATGTTTTCGGCAGTGCCTTTTTTATGCTTACCAGATATGAAGAAGTTGTCAGAAAAGATCGAGACAATCATGACCGTTTTCCGGCAAGTGCATCTTTGGCGTTTAGAGAAAATTTTCTAAATCGTCCAATAATTAATGAATATCTTGAAATTTTATGGGCTTCAATAAAAAATCTGTGGCCTGAAATGAAAAGAAAAGAGAGAAAATTTGAAATGGTCTTGAGTCACGATGTCGACAGACCTTTTAAATACCTTAATATGTCGCCAATAACATTATTAAAAATTGCCGGTGCAGATTTAATTAGAAGAAAGTCTGTAAAAAAAGCACATGAAAGTGTTAAAAGCTATTTAACCGTTAAAATGGGTGAAATAGACAGAGATCCCTTTAACACCTTTGATTTTATTATGGATTTGAGCGAAAAGGCCGGATTGAAAAGTTGTTTTTATTTTATTTCTGATCATTCAGATAACAAGATCAATTGCGATTATTCAATAAATGATCCTGAAATAGTCAATCTGATGAAAAAGATACACAAGAGAGGACATGAGATAGGTTTGCATCCTGGATACGATACTTTTGATAACCCTGAAAAGCTTAAAAATGAGTTTGTAAAACTCCAAAATGTATGTGCTGAAAATGGCATTATTCAAGACAGGTGGGGATCCAGACAACATTATCTTCGATTCAGTGTGCCTCAAACATGGAGCTATCTGTCTGAAGCTGGGATTAATTATGACTCTTCAGTCGGATTCGCTGATCATATTGGTTTTAGAAGCGGAATATGCTATGATCATCCGGTTTATAATGTTGTTCAAAGGAAACGGCTTGATGTTATTGAGAAACCTTTGATTATTATGGAAAAAACAGTTATTGATATCTCTTATATGAATTTAGGGTTGACTATTGACGCCGAAAAGATTTTTTTTGATATTAAGAAAGTAGTTGAAATGTTTGGAGGTAGTTTTTCATTGCTATGGCATAACTCGGCATTCGATACTATCGGGAAAAAGAATATATATATGAAAATATTGGACTCTTAATATGTATTATTTCATCAGCTTTATTATTCTTGTTTTTTCGTTTCTTTTATTTCGGAAAAACGCAGGAACTATGGCATTTAATAAAATAAATATGATATCCTACATTTTTTATGTTCAGATGTTTCTCATGTCATTTATAGGAGCACTGCTTGTTGTTAATAACATCGACAATCATTACTTGATAAGCAGACTTACTTCTGAGAACCCAAGATATTACGGCTGGTTGGCAGTAAACTATTCCATGATCGCAATGCCTTTGGGGATGTTGTTTTCTTCGTTTCTCCTTAAAGAAAAGGATGTTGGCGAACTGTTAAAGAGATATGGTGTGAAGAATGTTGAACCAATAGTTTCTAAAAATGATTCATATCTTAGACTGCTGTTGCTATTTCTTTCTTCTATATCAATAATCTCAGTATGCTATACATTTTATTCCATCGGAAGCATGCCTGTGCTGAGTCTTCTTTCAGGAGAAAGTTCAAAATTTTTAGCAAGATTGAGAATTGAGGCTTCCCTTGAGTTTGGAGGGAATATTTATGTTAGAAATATATTTGCAATAGCTTTAACCCCTGTTTTGTCATACATTTCATTTGGGTATTACAAAATGACAAAATCCAGATTCGATTTATTCTGGTTTTTAATAATGCTTTTCTTTTCTTTACTTATTTCAACTTATAGTCTTGCAAAATCGCCATTGTTGACATATTTGTTAGGGTTCTTCTTGTTGAAAATTTTAGTTGATGGAAAAGTTAGTAGAAAAGTAATAGTTTTTTCGATGATTTCTCTTCTTTCTTTGTTGATCTTCTTATACATTTCAGTAATGGGATCAAATTTGGAAAGGATACCCGATCTTTTTATAAAATTTAATGAAGGGATTTCCGGCAGGATTCTTCTAAGTCAATCGGCTGGGACTTTTTTCTCTTTTGATATTTTTCCTGTGCAGAATAATTTTCTGGGATTTTCAAGTTTTTCTAATGTTATTTCTGAGATTTTTTCTATTGATAAAAGCGATAGATCTGCCAGAATAATTATGTCTATAATTATGCCTTCAGCAATTGATGATGGCACGGGAGGAGTTATTAACAGCCTTTTTGTCGGTGAGGCTTGGGCAAATTTTGGATTAATTGGAGTGTTGTTGTCGCCTTTTTGGGTCGGTTTTGTAATTCAATGGAGTTATATATCAATATTGAGATCAAAAAAAACACCAATTTTTCTTGCGTTAATGGTTTATCTAACTCTAAAATGGCCGATAACGGGAGGATTTAATGATTTTATTTACAATGCTGGGATTGTGATGATGTTCTTAGTTTTTTCTTTAATTATTTTTTTCAGCATTTTCTTAAGAATAATAAATACAGGGGAAAGATATTTTTTAAGAATAAGAGCTGATTTTAAAAGATGAGTATTGCTGAGAAGAAAAAAAACATGATTTTTCATACGCCTCTTCCATTGTTCGAAGACCCTGCTTCAGCAAGTGGATTGCGGCCATTGAAGATGATAGAAGCTTTTAAGAATATTGGGTATAATGTTGATGTGGTGTCTGGTTATGCAAATGAAAGGAAAACCAAAATTAGAGAAATTCTGAGAAGAATAGAAATGGGTCAAAAATATGACTTTTGTTATTGCGAATCATCAACGATGCCAACCCTTTTAACAGAACCTAATCATTTGCCTGTGGCTCCATTCTTGGACTTCCATTTTATTAAAAAACTGAAAGATAATTCTATTTCCACTGCTTTGTTTTATCGTGATATCCATTGGGTATTTGAGCAATATAAGAATGCAACAGGGTTTTTTAAAAGATTTATTGCGACACTCTTTTACAGATATGATCTTTTAATGTATAACCGATTGTTTGATGTTCTTTTCCTTCCATCTGAGAAAATGGTTGAATCAATTCCGGTAAAGATAAAAATAAACAAAATCTTCGCCTTGCCGCCGGGATGTGATATAACAAATTTTGATTTAAAAGATATTAAGAAAATAGAAAATGAACTCACTGTTGTTTATGCCGGAGGCATTATTCCGCCTCTTTATGATTTAAGTCCATTATTTGAAGCTATAAAGAAAAACAAAAAGCTAAGACTCTTTCTTATATGTAGGGAGGAAGAGTTTATAAATACAAATACTTACTACGATATATCAAATGTAAAAAACATAGAAATTATTCATGGTAGCGGTGCAACCATAAGAAAATATTTTTTAAATGCAGACATTTATGCGATTTTATGGAAGCCGTTTTCATATCTTTCTTTTGCATATCCATATAAACTTTTTGAAGCACTTTCATATGGGTTGCCAATTATCACAACAAAAGGAACAGCAACCTCTGATTTTGTGGAAAATAACAATATCGGCTGGACGGTTGATTTAGACAACAAAGACTTCTTCTCGGAAATTATGAAAGATTCCAATGATATTTTAAGAAAAAAAGAAAACATTGTTCAAATTAGAAACAAACACAGCTGGATAGAAAGGGCGACCTTTGTTAAAGATGTGTTAATTAATTACGGGAAGGAGGAGCAATGAAAGTTTTTTTCCTTTCAGACGGATCATCAATTCATACTCGGAAATGGATCAAATCTCTCGTGGAAAATGAAATAACTGTTCATCTTTTCAGTTTAAAAAATTTCAACCGTGATGATTATCCTGATTCAATGTTTTCATTTACGGTTTTTGACATTCAAAAGAGAAGCTCCGCTGGAGGATTCGGGAAAATAAAATATTTACAAGTGCTGCCTTTTATGAAAAGGGAGATAAAAAAATTTACACCTGATATTGTTCATGCACATTTTGCTTCAAGTTACGGTTTACTCGGTGCTTTAAGCGGTTTTCATCCGTTTGTTATTTCGGTGTGGGGGTCTGATGTTTTTGAATTTCCTGAAAAATCGTTTGTTCATCGAATGGTTTTGAGGTTTAATTTGTCAAAAGCTGATAAAATTCTTTCAACAAGTCATGTTATGGCTGAAAAAACATCTTGTTATACCAACAAAGAGATTACTGTAACACCATTCGGAATTGATTTGAATGTGTTTAAGAAAGAAAAGGTTTCGAGATCAGAGCTTTCTCCATTTAATGACAAAGATCTTGTTGTAGGCACTGTGAAACTGCTTGAAAAAAAATATGGCATCAACTTTCTGATCGAAGCTTTTTCTATTGTAACAAGAAAACATCCGGATATTCCGTTAAAACTTCTGATAGTAGGTGACGGAAACGAAAGAAAAACGCTTGAGAAAATGGTTGAAAATCTGGGATTAAAAGAAAAAGTTCATTTTAAAGGAATGGTTCCTCATCTTAAGGTTTCGCAATATCATAAAATTATTGATATTTTTATAGCATTATCTGAAGAAGAGAGTTTTGGTGTTGCAATTGTTGAAGCCGGAGCATGTGAAAAGCCAGTTGTTGTTTCTGATGCGGGTGGGCTTCCTGAAGTGGTTGATGATGGCGTCACGGGATTTGTCATTAAGAGAAAAAATTCTTATGCAGCATCGAAAGCACTTGAAATACTTGTACTTGACGAAGAATTGCGTGTTAGAATGGGCGTAGCGGGAAGAAAAAGAGTTGAAAAGTTATATAACTGGAAAGACAATGTTGATACGATGATTGAAATTTATATAAATATACTTGAAATGAAAAGAAAAAGCAGATAGCTTCTGTTGACCTGGTTATTTTGGTGAGAAAGAAATGAATATTTGGATAATTAATGAAACTACTGGATCAAGAATCCATGGGATGGTATTTAGGCCGTATTATCTTGCAAAAGAATTTGTAAAAAAGGGTTATGAAGTTGTCATATTCTCAGGTTCTTTCTCCCATATATATTCAAATCCGCCGGAGGTTGAGGGGAATACAAGAAAAGAGACAATAGACGGGATTGAATATTGCTGGATTAAAACACCGAAGTATTCAAGATCGCAGAGTTTGGGACGAATTTTCAATGCTTTTGTTTATGTTCTTAAGATGTTTTTAATTAATAAAAAAGAGTTTGGAAAACCTGATGTTGTAATTGTGACATCCCCAACCCCTTTTTCTATAATTAACGGTTATTATTACAAAAAGAAATTCAATGCCAGACTGATTTTTGAAGTTAGAGATATCTGGCCTTTGACATTGATAGAAATAGGTAGTATTTCAAAAAAACATCCTTTTGTAGTTTTCACACAGTTTTTTGAGAATTTCTCATATAAAGTATCTGATCGTGTAGTTTCAGTTCTTCCGAATTCAAAGAACCACATGATATCACATGGAATGAAAGAGGATAAGTTTGTTCATATCCCTAACGGTATTGATATAGAGGAGATTTGCAACGCAAAAGATATCGATCCAGAAGTGAAAAATCGTATTCCTGAAAAAAAGTTTATTGTAATGTATGCTGGGAAGATCGGAATTTCGAATGCATTGGAATATCTCTTGTTCGCAGCCGGAAAACTAAGGAATAATGATCAAATTCATATTGTTATCGCTGGTGACGGCTCAGAAAAACAACGGTTTATAAAATTAAAAGAGGAAGAAAAACTTGAAAATGTCACTTTTATTGATCCGGTAAAAAAAGAACAGGTGCCGTCGCTGCTTTCATTTGCAGATGTTTTTTATATTGGATGGCACAAAAACAATCTGTATAAATATGGAATTTCAGCTAATAAACTCTTTGATTATATGTATGCAGGCAAGCCTGTAATTCATTCAGTGCAGATTGAATCAAACGATTCTGTTAAAGAATCGGCATCCGGTATTTCTGTTGAGCCTGAGAATCCTGATGCTATAGCAAATGCGGTTTTGAAATTATACAACATGTCTGAAAATGACCGTATGGAAATTGGGAGAAAAGGCAAAGAACACATTCTTCTTAATCACACATACGAAAAACTATCTGATTCGTATATAAAAATATTCTGAATTTTCAGGTTATGTTTTAATGTAAAATTATCTTCACTATCAAACCATTTATATCCTCTATCTTTCCGACACCTTTGATGCCTTTGTATATCCCTTTTTTGATGTAGTGGTCCCTTACCGGTGCTGTTTTCCTGTTGTATTCCTCAAATCTTGACCTGACTGTTTCGGGGTTGTCATCGATCCTTCCTTCAATTTCAGCCCGTTTAAGAAGTCGCTTAACCGCTTCATCAGATGACAGGGTGATTTCTATAAAAATGGTGATCTCCAATCCCAGGTCTTTCAGAATTTCTTCAAGTATTTCAGCTTGTTTTACTGTTCGTGGATAACCGTCGAAGAGAAAGCCCGGAGAGTTTAAATGTTTTTTAAGTGCATTCAGAAAAATGGAAGATACAGTTGCATCATCAAGCAGAAGCCCTTTGCTTATAATGGTTTCGGCTTTAATTCCGATATCACTCTTTTCAGAAATCTCTTTTCTTATAAGGTCGCCTGTTGAAATGTGTATCAAACCAAGTTTTTCAGAGAGCAGTTTACATTGTGTACCTTTGCCCGCTCCGGGTGCACCGAATATTACAATGTTTTTCATTTTTCCTCCTGTTAAAAAAGATCGGAGTCAGTATAACATTTTAGAAAGGGTTTGTTAAAATTTTTTTTACTGTTTGATTTTTAAACCATCAGTGATAATATGAATGTTATGAAAAAGGGGAGAACTCTGGCACTTTTTGATTTTGACGGCACAATCGCCAGAACAGAGCTAATGTTCTTTAATTCGTTCGCTAAAATGATTTGGCGATTTTCCGGCAAGGTGATTGGCGTGGAAGAGTATGTGGAGAATGAATTAAAGAAATCAGACGGACTATTTGACTATTTGAATCTTTCATCTTTTGTTGATAAGGAAAAATTTATGGATTTAGTTTATGACGATTATCGCGAGGAAATAAAAAATCATTCTTTCGGCGATCATCTTAACAACAGTATTAATGCTATTAAAAAAATAAAAAAATTGGGATACAAAACAGCTATTGTTTCTTCTTCAAAAAAGGAATTTGTCGAGATGATTGTTGGAACTGAAATTATTAAAGATATTTTTGATGTTGGCATTTTTCGGGATAGCACCAACCTAACCAAGCCGTCGGCTCAACCTTATACAGAGGCGATTAAACATCTTGGCGTAAGAGCCGATGATTGTTTGGCCATTGAAGATTCTCCTCGGGGCACAAGATCGGCAATAGAAGCTGGTGCTAAGTGCGCCCTTGTAAAAGGGGAGCTATTACAGTATTTTGATGGAGAAGATAAATATTACTTTGATAATTTATCGGAAATAGTTCTTGTTTTAGAGAACACAAATTTATAAAATAATTATATGAAACTAAACGAATTAACAATAAAACAAGCCATTGAAAAACTCGACGCAGGCGTTATAACTTCCGTCGAATTAACACAGGCTTGCTTGGATAGAATCAAGGAAGTTGATAGCAAGGTCAAAGCTCTTTTGACTGTTTGCGAAGAAGAGGCATTAGCCGAAGCGAAAAAAGCCGACGAACGCCGCGCTTCCGCCGGCGGGCGGAGTGAAAAAGGCGGCCTGCTCGGAATTCCATATATCGCCAAAGATAATATTTTGACCAAAGGCGTGCGTACGACCGCGGCTTCCAAAATTCTGGAAAATTATATTGCGCCGTTTGACGCCACAATAATTAAAAAGTTGCGCGCGGCGGGAGCGGTCCTTTTGGGTAAGGCCAATATGGATGAATTCGCCCATGGCGGCTCTACGGAAAATAGCGCCTTTGGTCCGACTTGCAACCCCTGGGATTTGGAAAAAGTTCCCGGCGGTTCTTCCGGCGGTTCCGGCGCGGCTGTCGCGGCTGATATGTGCTTGTTCGCTTTGGGAACCGACACCGGCGGATCAATCCGCTGTCCGGCATCTTTTTGCGGCGTGGTCGGTTTAAAACCGACTTATGGCCGTTCTTCCCGTTTCGGATTAATGGCAATGACCTCTTCTACCGACGTTCCGGGACCGCTTGTCAAAACCGTGGAAGATGCCGCCTTGGTTTTGCAAGTCATTGCCGGCCATGATAAAAATGACGCTTCCACTCCGGATGAGCCGATTGTTTATTTTGAAAATAAAAAACCTGATTCATTGCGAGGCGTTAAAATCGGTTTACCGATAGAATATTATGGCGACGGCTTGTCCGCTCCGATTCGTTCTGCTATAAATGAAGCGAAAAATAAATTATCCGAATTTGGCGCGGAATTTAAAGAAATCAGTTTACCGCATTCCAAATATGCCGTACCGGTTTATTATATAATCACTCCTTCGGAAATTTCTTCAAATCTGGCTCGTTTTGATGGAATAAAATACGGTTTTTCTCCTAAAGAAGCCAAAGATCTTTTAGATGTTTATATTAAGTCGCGCGGCCAAGGTTTCGGCAAAGAAGTGAAGAGAAGAATAATGCTCGGTACTTATGCTTTGTCGGCCGGTTATCGTGACGCTTATTATCTGCAGGCGCAAAAAGTTCGCACAAAAATCAAAGAAGAAATGGACGCGGCCTTAGAGGATGTTGATGTTATTTTAACTCCGACCCAGCCGACTGCGGCTTATAAAATCGGTTCATATTCCGCTGATCCGTTGCAAATGTATTTGGAAGATATTTTTGTAATTCCGGCTTCTTTAGCCGGTTTGCCCGCGGTTTCCGTGCCATGCGGTTTTGATGGCGGAATGCCCTTGGGTATGCAATTTATCGGTCCGCGCTTTGGCGAAGATAAAATTCTCAGTATTGCTGATATTTATCAAAATAACACCGATTGGCACGAAAAAAAACCGCAGATTTAGGGCTTGAAATATTTTTAAATTTAAGATATTATAATAATTACCTGGCTTTTATAAGCTAGGTTTTTATTGAAGACTGGAACTGGAGAGTTCGCATAGTGGTCTAGTGCACTCGCTTGGAAAGCGGGCAAGGTGTAACAGCCTTCGAGGGTTCAAATCCCTCACTCTCCGCACTCGAATTTAAAAAGGCTTAACCGCCTTTTTTTGTTGTATTTAAAGGGTAAAAGTTGATTTTTAAAATTGCTTTATCGCCTCCGCGGGCAGGCGAATTTCGGCGTTTGTGCCCAACCTGTGCCCACTATTGTTCTTGACTATTTTCGGTATAGCAAAAGCAATAAAATAGGCTTTTGACTACGGAATTTCGGACAAGGAAAAGGCCGGGTATGTAAATGATTAATAAGTTTTATTTGATTTAATCACGTAATCATTGACAAAAGTATAGCATTGTGATATGCTTTTTTTGTTATTCAAGTCGCCAGCTCATTTAAAACAAAAGAAAGAAGGTGATAAAAATGAAAAGCCTGGCTCGGTTCAATTACTGGAATAGAAAATCTAACCGCGTATTTGCTGGTAGTGCTCAGACTATAATGCATCCAGGGTCAAATCCAGATCGTGGTCGTTGCAGCTGTTCGGGTGGTTGCGGTGGCAGCTGCGACAGTGAGCGGGAATAATGGAGGGGGAGTTTTCTCCCCCTTATTTTCCAAAACAGGAGGTTGTAGTGAAAAAAACATTCGGTCTTCAATGGCATTTGACTAACAAATGTGATCAACGATGCCAGCATTGCTATATCTGGCAAAAACACGAAAAAGAAGGGTTTAAAGCTACCCCCACCATCTCTCAAGCCGAGAAAATTATCGTTGATTTCCTTCATTTTTGTGAGCAAATGTCTGTTATCCCTCATTTTTCAATTACTGGTGGAGATCCGTTATTGTATGCTGATGTCTGGAAACTGCTTGCAGTTTTGAAAAAGCATGAAATCGGTTTTACAATTTTGGGGAACCCTTTTCATCTCACTCCTGATAATTTGCAGCTTCTAAAGAATTTCGGTTGCGCAAATTACCAAATGTCCCTCGACGGCTTAAAAGAAACTCACGACAAAATGAGAAAATCGGGATCTTTTAAGGCAACAATGGAAGCAATTCCTCTTTTACATCAATACGGAATTAGAAGCATGATAATGACAACGGTTTCATTATTGAATTATCAAGAAGTCGCCGATGTGGTTAAGTTATGTGTTGATAATGAAGTCGGGAACTTTGCTTTTGCGCGTTATTGTCCAACCCGTGGAGATATTGAATATGGTATGTCTCCGAAACTTTATAGACAATTTCTTTCGGAAATGTGGACAGTATATTCTAGGTTTATAGATGGCAAGACCAAATTTTCGTTAAAAGATCATCTGTGGACACCTTTTCTTTACGAAGAAGGTCTTTATGAGCTTTGCGAAGAAAAGAATATAATTTTTGATGGTTGTAATTGTGGAATTTCTCATATGACGTTGCTTCCAAATGGTACGGTTTACGCTTGTAGAAGATTTGATAGTTTGGTTGGTGATGTTAATACCCAGAGTTTTAAAGATATATTTTTGTCACCAGAGATGGAAAAATATCGTCAAGTCGAAAATCTTTCTGGTTGTAAAGATTGCAATCTTTTGCAATATTGCAGAGGTTGTCATGCTGTTTCTGCCGGCACTACAGGCAGTTTTTTTGATAAAGATCCACAATGTTGGCGATGTGTGTAGTTTGAGCGGTAGTCTCTTTGGGACTATCGCTTTTTAAATAATTTGTTATAATAAAACTATGAAATACGATAAAATATACAAAAACAACAATTCTGTCTGGGGAGTCGACCCTAATTCTTTATTAAAAATAGTTAGTGAAAAAATAGACACTCCAGCCACTTTTTTAGATTTAGGCTACGGTCAAGGTCGCGATTCGCTTTTTATGCTGAAAAAGGGGTTTAAGGTTGTTGCTATTGATAAATCTCAAGAGGGTCTGAATAAAATTTCAGAAACAGTAAAGATGGCTAAGTTGCCGGAGGATATGATTGAACTGGCCTGCGGTGATGCTAAAGATTTTTTAATTAAGGCCAACGGTTTTTCTGTTATCAATGCTTTTAATGTTTTTCAGTTTATGGCTAAGGCTGATGTTTTGGCGGTTATAGAAAACATTAAAAAAGGATTGATCGTCGGCGGGTATGTTGTTGTCTCTGGTTTTTTAAGCGATTCTGATAAAAATACCGATAAGGGGTTTTTTAAGGAAGGGGAGTTGAAAGATATTTTTTCTGATTTCACCACCGTTTTTTATGAAGAGAAAGTCATAGACGATCCGGGGCATCCGGGATGCCCAAACCCTCATCAGCATCGCGTCGTTAAAATGATATCTCAAAAATGATCACCCACCAACCACATCACCTTTCCTGTATTGCTGGCGGTTGACCGCCGGTTGCCCAAAAAGTGATGAAAGTTGGTAAAAGTTGATTAAAGCTGATAAGTCGAAAAGCATCGCTTCACCCAATGAATCCGGCACTTAACTTGATTTCATTGGTCTTCCTCAAAATCCGTCTGTAGGGTTCAAATCCCTCACTCTCCGCAGAGACAATTTAGTATCGTGCAGACCCGAGTGGCTGGCGATTGTTAGCAAAAAAACGAAAAAACCTGATTACGTCAGGTTTTTTTCGTTTTCGTCAAAGAGGCTGGAAAATATGGATAATTTTGGTTCGAATCCCAAACGTGAAAAATTTATAGTTTAATCAATTTCTGTTTAATTAAATTGACAAAATTATCAATTATTGATAATTTAACATTTAAGATTTTGATTGTATTTATTGCTTAATATGGTTAACGTTGCCTTCTTGTTGCGTGTGTGGCGCAGATAGTATTCATTTTTAAGACTTAATGAAATGTATGAAAATTGGATTACTTTTTGATTGCTTGACTATACCGCCAAAGGATGGTGTTACTTATCGTTTTTATAATGTTGCTAGATATTTGGCAAAACAAAATGCAGATTTATTAGTATATTTGGGAGATAGAGGCTGGATAAAAGATAGTGATTTAAAAAAAGAACCTTTTTCTTCAATACTATTTCCAGCAAATTGGCTTTATGATGAAAATATTATTAAAGTCGCCGCCCTTATAAAAAAAGACAATATAGACGTTCTTCATATTTGTAATTCACATCCAGTTATACTTAATTACGGGAGAAGGCTCGCTGGCATGTTAAAGGTTCCGCTTATTTGCGACATGCATGATGTTGACCATGTTCTTTTTAAAAGTCTTAAAATGTCTGAATCAGAAATTGAATTATCTCGCGAGACGCAGCGTGTCGTGGCGGCTTGTTCAAATCAAGTAATTTGCATGTCATCGTTGGATTATCAACAGCTACTTGAGCTTGGCATTTCTTCAAAAAAACTCCGCTATATTCCAAATGGGGTTGACGCACAAGAATATAAAAAAAGAAAATGTGGCAGTTTTCACGTTGTGTTTGTGGGCAACTTGCATTATCAGCCCAATTTTAACGCAGCCAAGTCAATTATAAAAAATATTGCCCCTAAGGTTTGGGAGAAGTATCCTCAAGCCAGGTTTACGATTATAGGTAGAAAAAAGAATGGTTTTGATGAAGTTTCAGAAGCAGAATAAGATTTCCCGGTACCAAGATTAAATGTTTTATTTACACTGACGTTTTCGTTTTTAATTACATGTATGATGCCGTTAACGACGTCATCTACATATATGTAGTCGCGACAAGTATTTTTATTGCCAAGCCTAATAGTTGATTTTTTAATTTGTTTTATGATTTCTGGTATTAAATGAGGCGTATTATCACCAGGCCCATATACATTAAAAAGTCTTAGAATAGTATATTTGGTTCCAAAAGTTTTAGAGTTTAATTGAATTTCTTTTTCTGCTTCTTTTTTTGTTTGCCCATATATATCTATCGGTCTAATGCGTGACGATACTTGATGAGGGTGTGTTGATGGGGCATAAATTGCCGCAGATGAAGAATATATTAAATGAGTGTTCGGTGAAAATTTTCTTATAGAATTAAGAATGTTTTTAGTGCCGACTACGTTCACATTTCTTGTTTTAACAGGATTTTTTATACACAAAGGTATATAGTGGTATGCGGCTAAGTCTATAATGAAATTGGGATTAAGGGTTGTTATGATTTTAGCCAAACTATTTTTTTTGCTAAGGATATCGCCTTTGATTACAGGAAAAGGATTTTTTTTATAATCCCTTGATGGGTTTGAAAGATTGTCAAAAACCGTTATTATATAACCCTTTGAATAAAGTTTTTTAACAAGATGAAATCCGATGAAGCCAGCGCCGCCTATTACTAGAATTTTATATATTTTTTTATTTAATTTTAGCATAATGGATATTTTACAGAATCATATAAATTTTATACTATATATTGTAGAATGTAAACTTGAGGATTAGGGCACTGTTATGATGGTATTTAAATGATAGATATTAATATGTTTAGCCATATGAATATTATTGGTATAAATGGGTGGTTTACAAGAAGTCATGATGCTTCGGCCTGTTTGGTTAGCGATGGTGAGATTATTGCCTTTATCGAAGAAGAGAGATTGACGAGATACAGGCATGCTTTTGAACAATTGCCTTACAGGGCCATTGAATATTGTTTAAATAAAGCAAAATTGTCTCCTGATGATGTTGATATAATTTCAATTGGGTGGGATTATCATTTGAAATACAAGATGCGCAATATAGAATTGCCATCCTATTCTAAAGATCTTCTAAATTTATATTTTCCCAGAAAACTCTTTAACAGGAAAAGAGATCCAGAGCTAGAAGTAGTTGATCATCATTTGGCGCATGCAAGCAGTGTTTATCGCACAAGCGGATATAAAAATTCAGCCATTCTTGTTGTTGATGGGCAAGGGGAATATTGTGCTATATCTATTTGGGAAGGCAGAAATTATAGTTTAGAAAAAAAATTAACTTTACCAATAGATGTATCTTTGGGTTATTTTTTTGAAGCCATAAATAAAGCCCTGGGCTTTTCGTACTTTGACAGTGGAAAAACTATGGGATTGTCTGGGTATGGTAAAAATCCCAAAATTTTTCATGAATTCCAACTAAATAAAAATGATATCCAGGTAAATTTATTGGGAAAGGTTAGGATGAAAAAAAGTTGTCTAGATGAGCAGGAACAGTTGATTGGTTTATGGAGAGATAAAATAATTAAAAAATTTAAATTTAACGAAAAAGATTTTTTTGTTGATTCTTCGTTGAGAAAAATTTTTTCAAGTAAAGAAAAAATGATTGCGCTTTCTGCGCAAAAAACTCTTGAGAAGGTGATGTTGCATCTTGTAAAAATTGCGCACGATATCGTGGGGGGTGATCATTTATGCATCGTCGGAGGGGTTGCGTTAAATTGTAACGCAAACACGGCAATCGCTAAGTCAAAAATATACAAGCATATTCATATTGTGCCAACAACTAATGATTCCGGCGTTAGTTTGGGTGCCGCCTTGGAAACACAATTCAACAGGACGGGTATTAAGGGCGCAAAGCTGAATCCTTTTCTGGGGCCAGAGTTTAGTGATATGGATATTGAAAGAGCATTGATTAAATATAAACTATCTTTTAAAAAAGTAACCAACATCGCTAAAGTCGGGGCAAATTTTATAGCAAATGGTAAGATAATTGCATGGTTTCAGGGAAGATTGGAAATTGGCCCACGCGCCCTGGGGAACCGTAGTATTTTAGCCGATCCAAGACAAAAAGAAATTAGCGACAGAGTTAATAATATTAAAAATAGAGAACTTTGGCGTCCTTTTGCGCCTAGCGTTATGGCGGAATATAGTGAAGAATTTTTTGAAGAAAAACTAAAATCACCGTACATGCTATATACCTTTAAAATAAAAGATAAATATAAAAAAATTATCCCCGCTGTATGTCATATTGATGGAAGCTCAAGACCGCAGACAGTTACGTCGGATTCGAATGGCTTATTTTGGAGGTTGTTGAACGAATTTAGAAAAATTACTGGCATCCCGTTGGTTTTGAATACGTCGTTCAATGGGCCGGGAGAGCCAATAGTGTGTTCGCCAGAGGATGCGATAAAGATGTTTTTAAGAGCAAAAATAGATATTTTAATTATCGGTAATTATGTAGTAGAAAAAATATGAGTAATGATAATTTTGCGGAAATAGAGGCAAAGTTTTTAAATATAAATAAGGATTGTATAAGAGATAAACTTGTTGAAATTGGTGCCACTCTTGTGCGCCCTGAATTTGATCAAAAACGAATTAATTTTCAATTGCCGCAAGAAAAGAGATCTGATCATAAATGGCTTAGGGTACGTGACGAGGGGGATAAAATTACCCTATCATTAAAAGCTATTTTAGGTGAAGGAATTTCTGACCAAAAAGAAATTTCTCTTAAAATTGATAATTTTGACAGTGGAGTTAAGCTGTTAGAGTCTATTGGGTGTTTGAAAAAGGCCGTTACGTTTACTAAGCGCGAATTGTGGAAATTACTGGATACAGAAATTACTATTGATACCTGGCCGTTTTTTGAGCCTTTTATTGAGATAGAAGGATTGTCTGAAAAAGCCGTTGAAAAAGTGGCAAATAAATTAGGACTGAATTTTCAGGAGGCGGTTTTTGGTTCAGTTGGCAGTTTGTATAAAAATAAATACAACATATCTCTTGATGAAATTGAAAATGAGGTTGGTGATATTGCGTTTGATAATGACAGGATGAGAAAATTATTAATATCAAAAAAATAAGTTTAAAGTCCTTAATTTTGTAAATAAATATAATATTTAAGTAAAATTAGGGCAGGAGTGACAATTTTTTATCGCACCAACCCACACAGTTCGAATCGCTTACACCCCGCAGAGACAATTTAGTATCGTGCAGACCCGAGCTCCTTGGGAATGTTCGCGGAAAACAAGAAAACCTGGTTTAGGCCAGGATTTTTTGTTTAAGTCAAAAGCGCTTAAAACAGGGGATTGTTTTAGTTCGAATCCCATTCCCCTAAAATTTTTTATTAAGAGCATCTTTAAGAGATAGAAAAAACAAGCTATAATAAGAGGTGCGTAATATGATAAAGTATGTATAACATTAATAGATCTATAGTTGTTATAACACCAAAGAAGCCGTTTGCCAGGCCGAATACTATAATGAAGGCAATCGACATGACAAGGAAAGCCGGGATTTCAGTTTTGGTTAATACTAATTTATTGCTTCTTACGCCCGAAATAGCTATAAAGATGAAAGAATTGGACCTTAATAGTGTTTTGGTGTCGTGCCCGGCGAGTGATCCAAATGTCTAACAAATTACCAGAGGAGGCGACTACAATAAATTTTCTTTAAATTTAGCAACGTGGCTAGAGACCGGTATTTCTTGTCTTGTTAATATGGTTGTAACTAAAACAAATCATTCATTTATCAGAAGCACGGCCATGGAAATGGCAGGTACCCAGAATCTCGGACACAAAAGTTCAGTTAGCTAAGGCAGCCGGCTGATGATATAATAATAAAAAATTAATCATCGGAAATCTATATCAAAAAGAATAAGCGAAAATATAAAACAAAAGATAATCGAGAAAATAAGAGAAGAAGGGTTAAGCGTTCCCAAAGCCTCGGAAGAATTCGGGTTAAGCCGCAATACGATCTATCATTGGATCGGCGCCAAGACTGAAGGCGGGCCGAGCATCATGGAAATATCCAAGCTGAAAAGAGAAAATCAGGAATTAAAGCAGATCATCGGCGGACTGACGCTCTCTATGGAGCGCGGGAAAAAAAACCGAGCAGGCGCGTGAAATGGCGGAAAAACTAAATAGATCATTATTGGCGGAAAAAATAGGTATCAGCCGATCCTCGTTGTATTATAAATCAAAACTGGATGCTAAAGATATTCCAATCAGAGATGAGATAACCGATGTCTTAGTTTCTAATCCGTTTTACGGCCACAAGCGGATAGCCCTGGAATTGAAAATCAACAAAAAAAGGATATTGCGGATAATGAAAAAATACGGCCTGGCGCCGAAAACCAGGAAAAGCAGGAAATTCTCCAAGCCGGGCGATGTCGGCCTGCCGGAGGCGGAATACCGCAATGAGATAACGGCGGTTATTCCAATAGCTCCGAATGTCGTCTGGTGCGGCGATTTCACCTATATCAGATTTAAGAATGGTTTTTTCTATCTGGCCACGGTTATTGATATTTATACCAGAGAAATTATCGGCTTCGCCGTTTCCCGGAGGCATAACAGATTTTTGGTGAAAGCAGCCGTTCTGGATGCCATAAAAAAGAGAAATTGCCTGCCGGAATATTTCCATTCCGATCAGGGGTCGGAATACCAGTCCTATGAGCATGCCGAATTTTTAACGAGTCTGGGTGTGAAAGTGTCAATGAGCGACAAGGGCAGCCCCTGGCAGAATCCCCACAAAGAATCGTTTTATTCGCAATTCAAGCTGGAACTGGGAAATATCGGTCGTTTTGAGAATGACGGACAGCTGGCCGAAGCGATTTACCGCCAGATATATTATTACAACAATAACCGCATTCACACAGCTCTGAAAATGAGCCCCAAACAATTCTATCAGCTCGCCGCCTTAGAGGTCGACGGACTGAACAAAAGTGTTTGAAGAAATGGGTACCTGCCAAAATGGCAAAATTAGGCGTCAAGAGATTTGCTGCTACCCCGGCTAGTCTTAATGTTGAGAGTCCTGATTATGAAGGGTTGCTCAGTGGGCCGGAAATTATAACTTTATTAGAGGATTTAAAATGGTGTTCCGAAAATTTGGGTCTAGAAGTGGACGTTCTTGAAGTTCTGCCAAAGTGTTTTTTGCCAGCATGGTGTTGGGAAAAGAAATATTCGTTTATGAGACGATCTTGTCAGGCAGGAAGGATGTCAGTGAGCGTTTCCAATGTTGGTGAAATAAGGCCTTGCTCTCATAATCCCGTTTCTTTCGGCAATTTATTGTACGAATCTCTTGAAGTAATATGGGATAAAATGGCGGAGTATAGAGAAAATTCAGTTCCTGATGTATGTGGGGAGTGTCCAGCTGTTTTTTCTTGCAACGGCGGGTGCAGAATGAACGCTTTGGCCATAACTGGCTCCGTAAAAGGAATGGATCATTTGGCAACAGCTCCGATTAGTTTGCCGGAAAAGAAACAAGACGAGATTATAGTAAAAGAAGATGCTCTTATTGAATTTGTCGGCGCGCTAAGATGGCGTAAAGAGACCAAAGGATACTATTCTATTACTTCTAAAAGAAATCACCGTAATTTAATGGTTGTTAATGAAGAGATGTTTAATTTTATTTGCTGGTTGGAAAAATTTCTGCCTTTATCCGTAGAATAGTTAGCAATTAAAAGTTCCGGCGGAAAAATTTCAGAGGATTTTGTAAAAATTTTAAAGATTATAGCCAGAAAGGAATTTATTCGTATACAAGTATGATCTATAGCTATTAATGGGAAATCAACTCCTTTTAATAGCTTATTTTTTTATTGATTAAAATTTATGTATGATTGATTTTTATGATTAAAATAGTATAATATAATCAATATTAGTTAATAATTTTATGAATAATTTAAAATCACAAGTCGACTTTAGCGGAAATATTAAATTGTTTGTCAGCGATTTAAAATTGCCGGCCGACAATAATACGTTGGTAGAAATTCGCAATCGCATGTTTTCCAAGATTGATATCAGGCCGTTCAACGATTCGACCGCAGAACATGAAAAATCAATACGTTGGAAAAGAACCGCCTCGGAAATTTTCGATGATAGTTATGTCTATAAGGGGAAAGCTTGCACTGATCTAGTAGTTTTGTTTATTTCTTTTTGCCGAGCATTGGGGCTGGAAACAAGATTCGTTAAATTGAGAAAAGAAAAAATGGTCCATTCGGTTGCCGAAATAAAATTATCCGACGGCTGGTATATTTTTGATGCCAGTAATAAAAACAGCGAACCAATAAAAGGGGAAATAACCCCGGAATCTCCATACAAGGATTGGAAGCTATGGAAGAAAGGTCGCGATGCCTGGGATTTAGGCTTAGAAACTTTTGACGATATTAATAAAATAAAAGTTTAATCCCGCCATCATTTTATCGCTTTCCCTGTATTGCATTGGCGGACTTGTGCCCGCCCTGTGCCCAAAAAGCGATAAAAGATGATGAAAAATGGTAAACGTTGGTAAACTGAAAAAATGATTTTAAGCCCGTTATCATTAAATAATCTTGATTTTTAAAATCGCTATTAGTTAAATAAATCGGTGGTGTTTAGGTAATAAACCAATTTTCCGTTGGATGACATTATTATTCTGATAACCGGATGCTGAAATGGGTCGCCGGTCAAGCCTTCGGGCAGGGAAATATTTTCGTATTCCCAAAACCATTCGATCGTATCGGGATTTTTCGGGTTGCGTTTCGGCCAGACGTATTTGGAGCTGTAAAAAATTCTTGAATTATGATCCATATCTCTCATTAAGACGGCGCGATAAGCCTGATCCAGTTCTTCTTCTGTTAAGGCCGGTTCGTTCATAGAGCCGAATTTCGAGCAATCATCCCTACCGGCCAAAAGCCACTTTGGTTTTATCAATTGGACCTCAATGACTTGAAAAGTTTCCGCGCTGACTTCGTATTCATAAACCTGGCAGCCTGAATTGACGAATTCTTTTTGATCAAAAACATAGACCGGCCTGTTCCATCCGGTTTCCGGAGTTATAGCGAAAACACCCTCGGCTAAGCTGTTGCTTTTTCCAACTGTAAAACTGGAAGGATTGTTTTTGTATTCCATATATTGCAATTCCAATTCCGGTTTGCCGGCAAATTCTCTGATTGCTTCTTCGGCTTTGTTGATTTTTTCAACTTCTTGGTTTGTCTTCTCGTTGTCCGTGGTAGAATTGAGAAATATTCCGACTTTCATATTCGGCTGGCCGCGCAGGACGCCGATTGGAATTCTGAACAGAGTAAAACATTCCGCTTCTGCGGAAAAAGGCGGTCGGGCTGAAGTTATTCGGCATTTGCCTGTCCAAAGAGCAAGGCGTTCGAATGGGTTGTCAAGATATTTTTCAGTCTTATTAATAATTTCTTCTTTAAATTTCGGCTCGACTTGAACCAGATCAAAAACCGTGAATTTTGTTACGGCCGCTCCAAGGGAAAAAACAAGAATAATGGCCGCGATAACGATTATTAATTTTTTCATAGAGTTTTTTGTTAAATTATAATCATATTATACCACCTGACCGGCGTTTTGGAATAATCGCCTTTATTTACCGTTTTTGGTTATAATGGTATATTTAAATTAAATGATTAAAATATTTAAAAATAAACTATCAATTCCCGTAATCAGCGGTTTGGTTTTGGCTGTATTGGATTTGGCTCTTTGGGCCTGGTTTATTATTTGCGCTTTCACTTACTCCAAAAATGATTCTTTGGCTGAAGGTCTTTTTGGGATGATGATATTGCATTTCCCGTCTTCTTTAGTGCTGCCTCTTTCAGGGAATCTTAATATTTCCTTCTCTTCAAACAGCTTAATGCCGCAATTCGTGATATTGTTTTCGGCCGGATTGGCTCAATATTTTTTCTTGGGTTATCTGATCGGGAGCGTGATTGCGATATTCAAAGAAAAATTCGGCCGGCAGAAAAACCGCGCCGAAGAAAAAATTGACAAAACTGTTTTAGCGGAGAAAAATATCGGTAAAGCCAAGATAGTTATAATCAACTTTCTTTATCTTATTTTTGCCATTCTCGTAATTTCCATGATCCGCAATTATCTGCAAATCGCCTTTTTGGATTTTAATCTGTTCAAGAAAATGTATCCGGCTTCCAACCTGATTCTTTACAGCGCGGTAGCTATTTCCTGGCTGGTCTCTTCTTTTTATTTTTACAGATTTGAGAAAAAAGGAATAAAACAAGACAAATGGAATTTGGTTTACATATTTGTTGCGTTATTGATAATTTTGATTTTTTGGGTGTTTATAAATTATTTTTCCATATGAACAAAAAAATGTATTTAGCTTCCTTGAAGCTTATCTTCTGGCATGCGCTTTATCTGGGCGCGTCGCTGGCCGTTTATTATCTCTTGGTTAATGTGATTTTTAGAGTAGATAAATTATTCGATGTTCTTCGACTGAATTTTTTATTCAATCTTTTGGTCTTTATTGCGTCGTTTATTTTAGCGATTAAAACTATCAAGCGAAAAGAAGCTGATGTTTTAACTAAACATCGTTTGTTTCTGCTTTTTTACGCGTTAAATATTTTCGCTCTGTCTTGCCTGATTGTTTTACCGCTGATATTTTTTAAAGGCTGGTCGGCAAGCATGATATTTTTAATGCTAATCCTTGCTTATATCTATCACTATTTTTGCCGCCTGGTCTATCGCGAGGCTTTTTGGCCGCGGCCGTGGCTGTCGGCAGCGGTATTGGGAATTGTTATTCTTATATTATATTTAATTGCTTTCGTCCCGTCTTTTATTGATTATCAAAAAGAGTATGAAAAAATTAAAGTCAGCGATGATTTCACTTATTATCACAAGCTTGATTTGAGCGCGATCGTCGGCGAAAGAGAGTTGGAAAATAATAATTCCGCCAGGGAAATAGCCAAACTGGCCAAACTGACTGATAATAGCGAAAGAATAACCGATTCGGGCGAGCAGCTGTCGTATATTGTCCCGACCAAAGAGCAAATGGATATTCTTTCCGCTATTGCCGGCAAAGACTATTTAAGTTTTTCTAAAGAATTTTTATCAGAAAAGGCCAGGGCAACCGGCGCAACCATGACATTGCCTTTAAACGGTTTAAGGTATTTTTCGTATGGAGTCGCCAAAACAGCTTTGCTGAAATACGAGGCTGGCTCAGAAGAAGAGGCAAAGAATTATTTAAATAATTTGCTTTTGGCCGGCAATCAGATGATTGATGCCGGAGGCGATAGTTCGGTGGTTAGATCAGTTGGTGAAAGTATGATCCGCAAAGCATTTGGCGTTTTGACACAAATTTACGGCGAAGACAGCCTGGAAGCGGCGATTATCAGGGCTAAAACCAAAGAATTGGATAGCATGGGGGGCGGATCGCAATCTTTAAAGATGTATTTGTGGTCGGCCAATGAGGATATGATAGGGTCGTCTAAAAATGCCGCTTTATTTTTTAAGCATTTGGATATAGTTAAAAATGATGTTGGCGGCGATTTTGATTTTAGTCTGGCAAAATATTTTTTGAGTAAAAAAATGTATTTGAATGAGTCCATGATTGATATCTCCGGAAATAAATTTGAGGATATTGTAGCGCCGGTAGTTATTCTTCCTGTTATTGCGCCGTATCTTATCGGCTTTGAAATGAATATCGGCAACGACTATGTTATTTACAGGGAAATGAAGAAATTGTCCAAGGAGCCGGGGCACGAATTGCTAAAAAATTATTTTTCCGTTAGCTATTCTGATTTTTTGAAAGAATACAACGAGGCGTCAGAGGAGGCGAGTTCGGTTTTTTACACCAAATAAATATGTTAAATTGTTTTCTACAAATTTTAAAATATGAAACCATGGTTCGGATCCTGGTCTCTTGCTATAATTAAAGTAGTTATTAAATTATTTTTGCCCCTTAAATAAAAAAGGAGGGGCGGCAAAATCTATGAAATCAACAGCTCATGCCTGGCTGGCCCTGATGGCCATGCAAAGATTAAAGACCGCCAAGAATTCCAAGCAATTCCAAAAAAGTTTCCTTGGCGGAAATTTTAAAGATTTTTTTCTCGGTGATAAATTTGATGATTATTTCAATTCTCAAGCTGAAAGATTTGTTAATTTCTTCGACAAGCACAAAGACGCTTTTGTTCAGGGTGCTTGGTTTCCGGATAGCGTCATTTCAGACAACTTGACCGGAGGCCATACATTCAAACTGAAAAAACCTACTACTGAAACAGAAGCCAAAGATGCCAAAGAGGTAGTCAATTTCACCCCGCCTCATCTAAGCTCTCTGAAAAAGATGGGCATAAAAGAAAGCCGTTTCAAGGAAAAACTATTTCTCACCAGCGATTATAATCTGCCTGATAGATGCGAAGCCCTGAGTCATGCTATTAGAGATATGGTTTTAATTCAAGACAAAGAAGACAAAGGCTCTGATATTCTATTTAACGATGATCAAACAACCCTGTATTTTTTGATGCTCAGCCATTATCTGGCTGATTCCCATGTTCCGCCGCATTGCGATTCCAGAGATTTCTATGGCCCGTCAACCATACATCCCGATATGGAGGGCTATTGGGATAAAGAAATAGAGAAGTATTATGAATTTGATAAAAAGAGAAAGGTTTTTGATTATGACATTGATGGTGCCCCGGAATTGAAAGAAAATATAAAAACAGAGGAGTTTAAGAATTCTATTCTCTTCAAAACTATAGAAGAATTAAGCAGCAGAAAATGGACTATAAACAAAAAGAATGGAATAAAAGATAAAAAACTAATAGGCGTTGGGAATAAAAAAATATACGACTATGTAAAAGCGATTTGTTTTGCATCCTATTTGCTCTCCACTGATTTTATTCCGGAGAATGTCACAGAAAAAGAATATAAAAAACTAAAAATACTCAAAGACGAAAAATACAAAGAAAAACTTAATAAGCTAAGCGCTTGTGTTTTAGCCGACGCTATTGATTCTATCGCTATGGTTTGGCTTATAACTTGGGATAAATACAGAGCCATGAAAGACAAGATAGAGGAAAAGAAAAAAGCTATTAAGAAAGAAGGGAGGATTAAATAATTATTTTAAATTTTATAGTTGCTTGTATTAAGAAAGGCAAGTCAATAATCCTGATTTATTTTTAAAACCTCGCGTTTAAAATCAATGCGAAGTTTTAAAAGGAAATAGAAAATTTATAGGTTTGTTTTTTAATTCGCAACAGAGCGGAAGGCGTCAAGTAATCTTTCAAAGGCCGGTTGCGACAAAGAATCTCGGAAAAATTTGTAATAACGCCCGTTGAGAGAATTTAGCTCAAAATTTTCTTCCTGGCTATTTTGTTGAAGATTGTAATAAGTCGTTTCGCTTATTTTTTCGTAGCGCATAACATTTTTTTCTTGCAACTCGCCGTTTATTTTTGGCTGACCGCCGTATAAGAGAAAACTCTCGTCAGAAATATCGGCTTCAAGGGAGCCAACAGATCCTAAGATTATCACAGATGCTCCTTTGTCGTTAATGGCGACTCGGTTAATTGTAGCTTCGGAAAAATTAAGATGGCAATAATTGCGGCAGCTTGCATCGGAAAAATATTCAAGATTGCCGATCTTACCCGATGCCCCTACTCGGCTATTTTCTCCAGACATCGCTATATCAAGATTGTCGCTATTAAAAACAACCGATTCTAAAATTCCGTTGTCAATAATGGCGGTGGTTGAAGCCGATTTCCCTCCTTCAATATAAATTTCAGCATCGTTAACGGATTTGATTTTTAGATTACTTAAGGAGGGGTTAATAATTTTTATACGACCATGGAAATTTGCTTCAACATCAAGATTTCCCTTTGGTTCATTTATTGTTAAGCGGGCTTTTTCTGTTTTTATCTGCGCCAATTCAGATAGAGTTATTTCAACAACAACGATTTCCGGTTCGCAAGCTAAGCAGGTTTTTTCCGCCTCAGTCTCTGTTTGAATAATGTTTAGAAAGCCGTTATTTTCAGTTATCGCCAATTGTTCAATATCAATTTGGCGCCCCTTGATTTTTAAGGATGGAGTGGAAGAAGAGATGCTTATGTTTATGCGTAAATTTTGACCGTCGGCGCTGATGCTATTTATTTGTCCGATATTCAATTTTTTTTCGATTTTGGTTATTTCGGGATAGGATTCAATTTTATTTTTCAGATCCGGAGCATAGCGTGCGATCAGTGCAATACTTATAGCGGCTGAAATTATCCATAATCCGACAAGAACGCTGAAAGAAATAATGTTCAAAAAGTTTTTTCGGCGTATCAGTATCAGCCCGCCGAAAAAAATTAAAACACTCGGAATGGCCAATGACAAGAAAACGGTTATCGCCAGATAAGTGAAGGGGAAGGATTCAATTAGCTCTTTTATTGGGACATACATAAAACGATAGTGCGATCCGGCTTGGAGCAAAGAATAAGCAGCGGCTGTTCCCAAGAATCCCAGTAAAATTACAGCGGCCAGAACCATTATTATCCCGATTATTGTTCTGGCGATCGGCCATAAAGCATTGAAAAAGCGTTTCAGAGCTCCGAAAAAGTTTTCCATAATTGACAGCGGGAGCGAAATTATCCGTCCGAAATCTCCGTTGCGCCAGCTTCTTTTTATTTTTTCACCGGTTTTTTTTCCTGTTTTTGCCAAGCGTTCAAAAGCGGCAACAGTCGGCGCTTCACCGCGCATTTCCAGTTTTTCATAAGCGCTTTTTGCCGCCGGAGTTATCAGCCACATTATGAGATATAATAAGAAACCGGAACCGCCGGCAAAGACCAATCCGACGAACAGCAAGCGGAAAAGAACCGGATCAATATTGAAATAAGCTCCCAACCCAGAAGCGACGCCCCCTAAAATCGCATTGTCTATATCGCGGTATAATCTGCGCCGATTGTTTTTCGGTTGCGGAGATTTTTCACCGCCGCCGATTTCACGGTCAAAATCATCGGTTGTCCCCATTATTCCGATTAGTTTTTCCACATCTTCAAGGGTGATTACGTTTTTGTAGTCGTTTAGTTTGTTTTTCAATTTATCCGACAAGCCGATTTCTATGTCGGACATAACTTCATCCACATCAACATCCACTCCGCAATGTTGTCTGATTCCGTCAAGATAATCAGCTAAACGTTCTTGCGCATTTTCTTCTATGCTGAAATTCCGTCCGGCCAAGTTGATAAAAATAGTTTTTTTCATATTATTTTTAATTTATTTATAGCTTCTGCTAATTTATTCCATTCTTCTTCGTAAGCGGATAAAAATTTATTTCCCAGAGGAGTTAAAGAATAATATTTGCGCGGCGGGCCGGATTTTGATTCTTCCCATTCGTAATTTAATAAGCCAGAATTTTTTAAGCGAGAAAGAAGGGGGTAGATAGTTCCCTCAACAACCACCAAGCGCGCTTCTTTTAAATTATTGATTATTTCGGTGGCATAAGTTTTCTCGTGGCTGATAACAAGCAAAATGGCAAATTCCAGCGTGCCTTTGCGCATTTGCGATTCCGCGTTATCCGTTATTTTTTGAAAATCAAATTGTTCCATATTTTTATAATTATATTTTAAACATATCACATACTACCTTTTAATGCAAGGTACTAAATATAAGATATTTAAAGGATTTTTTGAAGTGCAAGGAGTTTTAATTTAAAAAATATTTTTGTTTTATATTTTAAAGGACTGATTTTAAAAAACATATTTGACAGTATTAAGCAATTGATTTATAATAAAAAAGTTAATAATTTTTTAAATGCGGCTTCTGGCCGTATTTTAATATTTAATCAAATATGAACCCCAAGATTATGGCTAATGTCGGCCGACGTTCGGCCGATTATGAGTTACTTAAAAAAATGGCCGTGGCCGGTGTGGAAATTTTTCGTTTGAATTTTTCCCATGCTAGTAATGATCAGCTTATAGAGCTTAAAGAAAATGCTAAAAGAATAAAAGAAGAAACAGGAAAGGATGTTAAAATATTTCAAGATCTCTGCGGACCGCGCATTCGCGTCGGAATTTTACCGCAAGATGTTAATATGTCTGAAGGCGAGATTTATTCTTTTGCTTATAAGGGGGTGTGCGACATCGCCGGGAAATGTATTCCAATAGACCATGAAGGATTATATAATGATGTTAAAATTGGCCACCCGTTTTATTTGGTTAATGGCGTTATTGAATTAACGGTAATTGACAAAAAAGACGATAGAATTTTCGCGCGCGTCGAAAGAGGCGGCCTCCTATCTTCCAAAAAAGGCATCAATGTGCCCAAAACCGTTTTAACCGGCGGCGGTTTAACGGAAAAAGATGAAAAAGACGCCGCCTTTGGCAAGGAGCAAAAAGTCGATTTTGTCGGTTTGTCTTTTGCCCAGAGCGCTGATGATGTGGAAAGGTTGCAAAAAATAGTCGGCCAAGAAATAAAAGTTATTTCTAAAATAGAGAGCGCTACGGCCATTGACGCGGTTGATGAAATTATTCAAGCTTCCGATGGCATAATGATTGCTCGCGGCGATTTAGGAATCGAAATGCCTTTAGAAGAGCTGCCGATTTTACAGAAAGAGCTTATCCGCCATGCTCATTGGCATGGCAAGCCGGCGATCGTGGCTACGCAAATGATGATGTCTATGGTGGCCAAGCCGCATCCGACCTACGCCGATGTAACCGACGTTGCCAATGCCGTTTTTGACGGCGCCGATGTCCTAATGCTTTCCGATGAAACCGCGGTCGGCGATTATCCTTTAGAATGTGTGAAAACCATGAAGAAAATAATCGATAAAACTGATGAGTATTACAATAAGATTAATTATTGGGATTTTAAATGTCAGTAGAAAGATAGTTTTATGATTATAAATGTTGATAAATTGGAAATAACCGCATTAAAAGTATTTTTAATTGAATTTTCTTCTTTGGTTGCAATTTTTTTCTTAATGAAAATAATTTAAAAATATGCCGGAATTGCCGGAAGTTGAAACAATCCGCCGCGACCTGGAGGAGAGAATTGTCGGTTTAAAAATAAAAGATTTATCTGTTAAAGATAAAAAACTTGGTAAAAACAAAGATTTTACCCGATTTTTAATTAACAAAAAAGTTTTGGGCTTGGAGCGTGTCGGTAAGCTTCTATCTGTAAAAATTCAAGGAGGACATTTTATTTTAATTCATTTAAAAATGACCGGTCAGCTGGTTTATTCGGTTAAGGAGGAAATTATCGCCGGCGGGCATTCTTTTAAAAAAGGGAATTTAAAGAAAACAATCGGCGGAGAGCTCCCGAATAAACATACCAGATTCGAATTGGAATTTTTCGGTGGGGGAAAATTGTTTTTCAATGATTTGCGCCGCTTCGGATATGTCAAAATAGTTTCGGCGCAAGATTGGGAGCTGATAAGGGCCGGTTATGGTATAGAACCTTTGCAAAAAAATTTTACTTTAAAGAATTTGAAAGAAATTTTTCAAAGTAAAAAAAATATTAAAGCGGCTTTACTTGACCAAAAAAATATTGCCGGCATCGGTAATATTTACGCTGATGAGATTCTTTTCGCTTCCGGAATAGAACCCCGCAGATCCGCCGTCGGCCTGGGCGACGATGAAATAAAAAAAATTTTTTTGACAACAAAAAAAATAATTGCCTCAGCTATAAAGCATCGCGGCACGACTTTTAGCGATTATATTGATACTCGCGGCCAAAAAGGGAATTTCAGCGCTTTGTTGAAAGTCTACGGCCGAGTAGGTGAAAAATGCTTGATTTGCGGAGAAAAAATAGAAAAAGCTAAAATTGCCGGCCGCGGAACACATTTTTGTCCAAGATGCCAAATATAAATCCCCTTGACTTTTAGCTGAAAATTCAATAATATATCAATATAATTAATAATAATAAAATTTACTTTTAGAAAATATTATGTCTCAAGATTCTTTGATTAAATTGGAATGCACCGAATGCAAGCAGGGCATCCGCCATTCCAGAAAAAACAAAAAAATTTTAAAAGAAAAATTAGAGTTGAGTAAATTTTGCAAAAAGTGCAAAAAAAATACTTTACATAAAGAAATAAAATAAAAATGGAAGGCAAGAGGAGGAAAATTTCTTTCTTTTTTGCGGGGAAAATTTTAATTTTTCCTGCTTTGCTTTTTTTATTTTCAGGATGTTCGAATTCTTTGCAAAAAATTGCTCTGGAGGAAGTTGATTATCAAGTTGGAGAAATTTTTAACAAATTTAAAGATGATCAAAAAAACAAGGAATTTGATTTTTCCGGCAACGGTAAAAGCGAAGAAGTTTCCGCCGGTGCCGCGAGTAGTCTTACCGAAAGCCAGAGAGAGAAAATAGATTCTTGGCTGGAAGATAACGGCTATAATCGCTATGGAGACGCCAAAAATGCCATTTATAAGGGAGGCACTCCGTTGTTTGATGAAGAAACCGGCGAAGTGATTGACCGCTATTCTTATATTTTAAAAAAATTCCCGGATATTTTAAATAAAATAAGCGGCGAATAAATCGTCCGCATCAATAAAAATATGAATAAAGCTTTTTTGACCAGAGTTTTTTTATTTGCGATTCTGTTCGGGGTTACTTTTGCTTGCTATTTTGTCTTCCGCCCCTTTTTGATAGAAATTTTAATTTCAGCGGTTTTAGCTTCGACATTTTATCCGGCTTATGAGTGGCTCAAAAAAAGATTTGGCGGTCGTGAAAAGCTTTCCGCTATTTTTATGTGTTTGGCTATAGTTTTGGTTGTAATAGTTCCTTTGTCGAATTTGATAATTTACGGCGCGCAGAAGTCGGTCGCGGCCTATTCCGATACTATCAGGTTTTTTGAAAATGACGGACTGGATAATAATATCGAAAATGGTTTTTTATCTCATTTTAAAACATGGTTTAATCTTGGTGGTGACGAATTAAAAGAAGTTGTAATAGAAGTGGCCAAAAAATCCAGCAACTGGCTTGTTGAGGGTGCGGCCGGGTTTCTCAAGGAAACGACCGCTTTCGCGATTTCTTTGGTTTTAATACTTTTTACTTTATTTTTCTTTTTTGTCGACGGAAAAAAAATGTTAGAGAAATTAATGTATTGGACGCCGTTGCCTGACAAATATGATCATTTGATTTTCAAAAAGTTTAAAGACGTAAGTTATACTATTTTTGCCTCTACTTTTGCGGTTGCCGTGGCTCAAGCTACTTTATGCGCGGTAGGATTTACCATTGCCGGGTTGCCGGCATTTTTACCGTCGATTATAACCGCCCTGCTTTCCATGATTCCTTATTTTGGTGCTTATTTAGTTTGGTTTCCTTGCGGTGTTTATTTGTTATTTATCGGACATGTTTGGCAAGGCGTGTTTCTGCTTTTATGGGGATTTTTAATAATTAGTATGATTGACAATATTATTAGGATGTTTATGATAAAAGGGAAAGCGCAAGTTCACCCGATATTTGTGTTGTTTTCTGTTTTGGGAGGAATTTCTTTGTTCGGTTTTTGGGGGATAGTGGTTGGTCCGCTTTTGATTTCCTTGGCGGTTACTGTTTTTGATATTTATGACAAAATAGAATATAAAAAAATATTGAGTAAATAATTTAAGCAGAAAAGTAGGTTGTTAATATATTTATTTCGCACTTGCGGGCGGAATATGCGGGCTTCGTATAATGGTAGTACAGGGGTCTCCAAAACCTCTAGCGTGGGTTCGATTCCTACAGCCCGTGCGGATTTAAAAATAACGCTAAAATTAGCGTTATTTTTATGTTTCCCAAAACTTTTAATATTCTATATAATAAAGATATTGTCCATCTACTACCAATTATCAATAGAAAGGAGGTAAGATAATTTATTCGACGGATTTTTTGTTCTTTATATTTGAAAAAAGTTAAAATTACCTAAAATCTAATCAAAGGAGAATTTTCATGAAGAAAATACTTGTTTTTTTGTTGTCATTGTTGGCCGTATTAGTTGTTCTTTGTTCGGAAAATAAAAGCCCAACACAGTCAGTGCCAAGTGCTTCAATCAATCAAGAGTGTCAAACTTGTAAAAGTTTAATAACCCTAAATAGACCAGTATTCGCTTCGGAGTTATCCGAAATAGTTAACACCAATGGTATAGAAGTAAAAGAGTTTACTTTTAAAGACGGAGAAATGTCCGGCGGCTATGTCCTTAAAAACGGCGAAAGCATTGATAATGCGGTGCAACGATTTGCGAGTAAGCATTTAGAATTTCTCAATCAAGCAAATGAAGTTATTGCAGAAAATTTGAAAAAAGAGGAAGACCAAGTTGTTATAAATGGGTATACTACTCTAAGTAAGCAAATTAAATCTTCTTTAAATAATAAGAATCCTATGATTGATAAAATTATAGTCGATTCTTATTCGGAGGATGCCGCAAAGGATTTGGGGAAATTGGAAAAATGTGATGAACAAGTAGCTTTACCCAAAAAAACTTTAAATCAATCACTCTATCATGAGTCTTGGGCACCTTATTACGGGGAATCAAAGGTTACCAGACAAATGACTTTCCAATTCTTTTATTTTAATAATATATCCTATTACAACGGTAATAACAATGTCACTTATGAGCATGAAACACAGGTTTATGATGAGGATTATGCTGATTTTGATGGATATTGGGCATCAAACTTACCCTATGCTTATCATGACACGCAATTTGGTGATGATTTGGATAATTTCACCGTAGGTAGTTCTAGCGCTAATTATCTTCAAGCATTATTATACACACATGTCTTTATCGGAAGGATCTGCTCAAACAGCAACCGTAAGAATAAAAGGACAAGTGGGGCATAGAATTCCAAGCTTTTATTATTCTACTTGGTGCATATTCCCTGTTGCAACATCGAATTCATTTTTAACAATTTTATATATTATGAAAAACAAAAAAATATTTATTGTGTTTGGTATTATTTTTGCATATTTATTTACAGGGTTAGTTATCTATTTTATCGGCGGAGAAGTTAGGGGTATTTCTTTTTATGAAAAAATAACCAGCGCGATTACTGTGATGATTGGATGGCCGATATTTTTAGTCGTAAGATTTTTTAATTAATGTATTTTGGTTCTAACATCGTCCACGATCCCGTGCAAGGCATTTTCTGTGTAAAATGACCAGAAAACCGAGCATTTTTGAGTTATAGTCACCTTGGTGGGAATCGGAACAGCACAGAAAACAATACTTTAGCAAAAGCACCTCGAAAGGGGTGTTTTTGTATAATTGTTAATGCGCTTTTACTATATGGACTTTTTTTGTCCGTAAACATTTTTTATTGTATAATATATATATGAAAAACGGACAGAAAAATAAAAACTTTCCTAAAGAAAATATTTCAGACTTGTCTTTTTTTTCCAGTCAAGAACTATCGGAAGTTTTACAATTTTTTAAATCTCGTGGTGACGGTTTAAGCGAGTTGGAGGCACGCCGCCGGCTATCTTTTTGCGGTTACAACGTTTTGGTTAAGGAAAAAAAAGTTTCATTATTGAAAGAGTTTTTATTTAAATTTAAAAGTCCTTTGATAGTTTTATTAATGGCCGCTGGAATTTTATCGGCGCTTTTTGGAGAACGGACTAACGCCGTAATAATCGCCACAATGGTTCTTTTGAGTGCGGTTGTGGATTTTATTGAAGAGCATCAAGCGGGGCGGGCCACTAAAAAACTTTTAGAAACCATAAAAACAACCGCAATTGTCCGCCGCAATAACCGTGAACGCGAAATAAAAATTTCTCAGCTGGTTCCGGGGGATATAATAATTTTGAATTCCGGAGACTTAATTCCAGCCGATGCTCGCTTGATAAAATCAAAAGATTTTTTTATTGATCAGTCTGTTTTAACCGGCGAATCTTTCCCTGTCGGCAAAGAAAGCGTAAAAACTAAAGATAAAGATAAATCTTTGTTTGATTTGGAAAATTTAATTTTTGCCGGCGCCAATGTTATTTCCGGCAAAGCCGAGGCTGTGATTGTCGCTACGGGGAAAAGAACTGAAATGGGGAAAATCTCTTCAGTTTTAAATAACTCCGCGGGAAAGTCTGAGTTTGAAACAGGTGTCGCCAAGTTCGGGATACTCATTATGAAGTTGGTGATGTTTTTGGTTTTATTTATTTTTTTATTTAACGCCATAACCAATCAGAAAATTTTAGAGTCATTTTTGTTTTCAATCGCTATTGCTGTCGGGGTTACGCCGGAGTTGCTGCCGGTGATAATGTCCGTGAACATGGCTCGCGGCTCGATAAATATGGCCAAGGGCGGCGCGATAGTAAAAAAATTGTCTGCTATTCCGAATTTGGGTTCAATGGACGTTTTGTGTACTGATAAAACTGGAACTTTGACCGAAGGAAAAATATCATTAGTAAAGCATCTTGATGTTTTCGGCGGCGGTTCCGAGAAAGTTTTGCGCCTTGCTTATCTAAATAGCTATTTTCAAACAGGAATAGAAAATTCTTTAGATGAAGCCGTTAAGGGTTTTTGCGATATTGATGTGTCAAAGGTTAAAAAGATAGATGAAATACCTTTTGATTTTATCCGCAAACGCTTGAGCGTAGTTGTTGAGGAAAATGCGGAACAGCTGCTTATAGCTAAAGGCGCTCCAGAAGAGATTTTTTCTTGTTCGAAAAAATATCGTCTGAACGATTTCAGCACGGAAGATTTCACTGAAGAAATAAGAAGTAAAATTTTGAAAATTTATGAAGGCTTAAGCGCCGATGGTTTTCGAGTTTTGGCGGTTGCCACAAAGAAAATTTTAGATAAAAAACAAACCTACACTAAAGATGATGAGAATGACTTGGTGCTTTGCGGCTTTATTTGCTTTCTTGATCCTCCTAAGAAAAGCGCCATGGAGTCGGTGAGGCGGTTGGAAAAGTTAGGCGTTGAAATGAAAATAATCACCGGTGATAATGAATTTGTGGCCGGAAAAATCTGCTCAGAAATAGGCATTAATTCTAAGGGTTTAATGCTTGGCAGGGAGGTTGATGATTTAAGTGATTATGCCTTGCGCCGCCGCGTGGAAAAAAAGACGATTTTCGCGCGTTTTTCCCCTAATGAAAAAAATCGAGTTATTTCCGCCCTGCGCGCCAATGGTCATGTGATCGGTTATTTGGGCGACGGAATAAATGACGCCCCCTCATTAAAAACAGCCGATGTCGGTATTTCGGTCAATAACGGAGTTGATGTTGCCAAAGAATGTTCTGATATAATTTTAACGAAAAAAAATTTGAATATTTTAAGCGATGGGGTTTTGGAGGGGCGCAAGGTTTTCGGAAACACCATGAAATATGTCATGATGGGGTTGTCATCTAATTTTGGCAATATGTTTTCCGCCGCCGGGGCTGTAATTTTTCTGCCATTTTTGCCGATGTTGCCCGTGCAGCTCTTACTTAATAATTTTATTTACGATGTTTCCCAAACAACTATCCCCACCGATAAAGTTGACGAAGAATGGATAGATAAGCCGCGGCGCTGGGATATTGGCTTTATCAAACGGTTTATGTTCACTTTCGGGCCGATAAGTTCATTATTTGATTTTTTTACTTTTTTTCTTTTGTTTTATTGTTTTAAAATGACTGATGGTTCTTTCCAAACCGGCTGGTTTTTGGAATCGCTGGCCACGCAGACCCTGGTAATTCATATTATTCGTTCCAAGAAAATACCATTTATTCAAACACGTCCGTCTTTAATACTGATCGCTTCGACTTTTGGAGCCGTGTTACTTGCTTGGTTATTGCCGTTCACTCCAATCGGAGAATTTTTCGGCTTAGTTGTTTTGCCATGGAAGGTTTTGGGCGTTTTGGCGGTTACGGTCGCCGCTTATTTAGCTGTTGTGGAAGTGGTTAAGCGCCGTTTTTTTAGAAAGCAATACTTTTAAGTTAAAAAAGGAAAATCCGTCAGCTGCAATAGCTGACGGATTGTTTTTTTATTCTCTACAACTTTTTATTCTGTGGAAAATAATGTCTCAATTTTTTCTTCTTCCCCATTTATAATTTTCAGAAATTTCTGGAAATTCCAGAAATTTTTTTCTTTTGAGGAAAAAATACTATAAGAAACATAGCCGATGACAGGATCCAGAAAATGCAGAATTAAGCTAATTGTCGCAAAGTCGGAGAAAAGAACTTCTTTTCCGCCGGCGTTTATGTCGATAATACCATACTCGGAGAGATTGTAGCCTTGCTCAGATAGTATCTTTTTCGCGTTTTCCAAGTTGCTCATTTTTTTCTCCTCAGTGTTTGTATGAATGTTTGGTTAATTTGCTGTTATGTTATTATGTCGGTAAAATAAAAATATGTCAAGATCTTGCCTTTCGGTTAATTTTGCGGTAAGATTTCTTTTTAAAGGGATGTTGTTTTGTTCCCTGTATTTTATTTAATCGGTATTTTGTCTTTTAAAATATTTTAAAAAATTAAACTCAAAATACCAAGCGCAAAATATGTCAGATAATATTTTTCAAAGATTCTCCAATCCGTCGCCGCGCGGGCGTTTGTGGCAGATTTTTGCTTTAATAATTGTGCTTACCATCGCTGCTTTTTTGATAAATTTCGGCTCGCTTTGCAATCGCGGATCGGATTGGCTGGCGGCGAAAACCGGTAATTTTATTCAATTGCCAAAATTGCAAGAAACATCTTTTCGCTTCGGTTTGGATTTGCAAGGCGGAACTCAGCTCATTTATAAAGCTGACACTTCCAATGTCCCGGCCGGCGGGGAGGCCGATGCCGCCGCTGGCGCGCGCGACGTGATTGAACGTCGCGTCAACGCTTTCGGCGTTTCAGAACCATTAGTCCAAGTTAATAAATCCGGCGAAGATGATTATCGCATAATCGTTGAGTTGGCCGGAGTCAAAGATGTCGGTGAGGCCATAAAAATGATTGGCGAGACTCCGACGCTGGAATTTAAAGAATTAAGCGCGTCTCGAGAGCTTACTGAAGAAGAAAATGAAAAATTGGCGGAAATAAACATCAAGGCCGAAGCCGCGGCCGAAGAACTTTTAGGGAAGATTTTATCCGGCGGAGATTTTTCAAAGCTCGGAGCTGAATATGACCAAAGCGGTTCTTTTTCCAGTGATGGCGAATGGATTGATCTGGTGACTTATCCGAAATTAGCCGAAGAGACTTCTAAACTAAAAATTAACGGAATTACCGACATTGTTGAGGATGAAAACGGTTATTATATCGCCAAACTTTTAGAGAAAAAAGACGCTGTGAATGAGCTTACGGGCGAGCAAAAAACTCAAGTTAAAGCCAGCCATATTTTAATTTGTTACGAAGGAGCTACCGGATGCACTGGGGAATTAAGCGAAGAAGAAGCTTATGCTAAAATTCAAGAATTAAGAAATAAAGTTACAAATAAGAATTTTTCAGAAATGGCGAAAACTAATTCTACCGAGCCGAGCGCCGGGAATACCGGCGGCGAGCTGGGCTGGTTCGGCAAGGGTGATATGGTGGAACCTTTTGAAGAAGCTGTTTTTGCGCAAAAAGTCGGAACGATTTCTTCAATTGTGAAAACTGATTTTGGCTACCATTTGATTTATAAAGAAGCGGAAAGAAAATTAGAACAATATCGCGTTCAAAAAATTTCTATTGCCAAAATTGCCAAAGATGATTTTATCGGTTCTGACGGCACTTGGGCTTCGACTGGCCTGACTGGGAAATATTTGAAAAACTCTAGCGTTCAGTTTGATGTTAATTCGGGTATCCCGGAAGTTTCTTTGCAGTTTGACGGAGAGGGTGCTGATTTATTTGAAGAAATTACCAGTCGCAATATTGGGAAGCAGGTGGCTATATTTTTAGACGGTGAAGTCATTAGCGCCCCGACAGTTAATAGCAAAATAGAAGGGGGAGAAGCTGTTATTAGCGGGGATTTTAATATCGCCGAGGCTAAGCAGTTATCTCAGCGTTTAAATGCCGGCGCCTTGCCAGTTCCGATAACTTTGGTTAGTCAACAGATTGTTGGTGCGACTTTAGGAAAAGTTTCAGTAGCCGCCTCGTTGCAAGCTGGCTTGTGGGGGGTGCTTTTGGTGGCTTTGTTTATGATAATGTTCTATCGTTTGCCCGGAGCTGTTTCAGCTGTTGCTTTAGGTATTTATAGTTTGATTTTGCTGGCATTGTTTAAATGCTGGGGGGTCGCCGTTGCCGCCGCTATCTTGGCTTTAATAATTTATTTTAAGCCAAAAGGGCGCCAACTTGGCTTTTCTGTTTTAGGGTTTTTGGCTTGGGTCATATTAATTTTGAAGTTTCCGATTTTTTGGAATTTTCCGGTTACTTTGACCTTGCCGGGAATTGCCGGCTTGATTTTGTCCGTCGGTATGGCGGTTGACGCTAATGTTTTGATTTTTGAGCGTTTTAAAGAAGAGATGAGAGACGGAAAAGATTCCGACAAAGCGGTTGAAAACGGTTTTAAGCGCGCTTGGCCGTCAATTAGGGATGGGAATCTTTCCACTATTTTGACTTGCGTTATTTTGTATTTTTTCTCAACCGGCATGGTAAAAGGTTTTTCCGTAACTTTGATATTCGGTGTTTTGGCTTCCATGTTTTCAGCCATTACTATAACTAAAAGTTTGATGGCCCTGCTTTCGGGAAAAGTTTTTTCTAACAAACTTCTCTCCGGAGCCGGAAAAATCATTAACAAATCTTAATAATAAAGATTAATAATTTTATGTATAAGATAATTCAAAAAAGGAAAATTTGGTTTACGGTCGCTATTATTTTGGCGGCCGGCGCTATCTTTTCTTTAATTTCCTGGAAACTTAATTTTGGCATAGATTTTACCGGCGGCAGTTTGCTGGAACTGAGTTTTAGCGCCGAACGTCCTTCCGTTTCCGAGATGCAAGATAAATTATCAGATTTGAATCTTGGCAGTTTGATTGTCCAGCCAGTAGGCGATTCCGGGATGATTTTAAAATTCCAAAATACCGATATTGACGTCCATGATAATGTTATGCAGAAGGTCGGTACTTCCACCGCTGAAGAATTAAGATTTGATTCTGTCGGGCCGTCCATTGGTAATGAATTAAAAAGAAAAACTTTTTACGCAGTTATTTTAGCCATTGTCGCTATTTTGATTTATATCGCTTGGGCCTTCAGGAAAGTTTCCAAGCCGGTGGAATCCTGGAAATACGGATTAGCTTCAATTGTTTCTTTGGCTTTTAATGTTTTGATTGTGCTTGGATTTTTTGCGGTTTTAGGAAGATTTTGGGGGGTGGAAATCGGCACTTCATTTATTGCCGCGCTTTTAACCATACTCGGATATACTATAAACGATACTATTGTGGTTTTTGATCGTATCCGGGAAAATTTACCTAAAAGCTCAGAAGATTTTGAGGGAACGATTAATACCAGCCTAAATCAAGTAATCGTTCGTTCAATAAATACTTCATTTACTACAGCTTTGGTTTTGTCGGCCATTTTAGTCTTCGGCGGCTCGACTATCCGCGATTTTGTTTTAGCTATGCTGGTCGGTGTTGTTGTCGGAACCTGGAGTTCTATCTTTTTAGCTTCGCCGTTGCTGTTGTTTTTGCAGAGCAAGAAATAAAATAAATTTTTCAACAATCAAAAACCCACCAAAATGGCGGGTTTTTGTTTTGCGCTTTTTATGTTAAAGTGGTATATTTAATGTTATGAATGAAATAATAAAAAAGGAAATTATCGAGACTGATAACGATAAAATAAAAGACGAAAAAGGTTATTTTCTTTTTCATAAAAACAGGTTTGAGTATATCTTTTCTTTGCTTAATAATTTTGACAGAAAAAAGTTTTTGCTTGACATCGGCTCCCATTATTTGCATGGATTATTAGGCGCTAAACTGTTCGGGTTTAATAATATTTTCGGAATCGATTTGGAAATGTTTAATTCTACTTCGGCTACTCGCGCGCAAAAGATTGGCAGGAAGAAAATAGTTCTGGGCATTGGCAAATAAAAGATGGAAAATATCTTTTTAAAACAACAAATTATAGAGTTAGAGGTAAGAGTATATATCAATCGGGATTTTCTTGGCAAGATTATATTTTTTCTTTTGATGTTGACTTGAATGATGGCGTGGATAGAAGTGTTATGTTTAGAATGCAAGATAACAGTAGTCTATATGAGGTTGGGTTGAGGGGTTTTGGGCAATATTCACAGGAGCATACCCCTGTGATTTATTTATCAAAATGTTATCAAGGTCAATGTTCTGGGTATGATTATGGACAATATTTTGCCGCCCATATTTTTTCCGACAAAAATGCGCTTAATGAAGAAACGGCGCATATTGATATAGAGGCTATAGGAAACAGAATTAAAGTTTTTTACAATAGAGATATTGTTATTGATTGGATTGAAGAAACTGATGATTATCCTAAATCGGGCACAATAGGTTTTAATTCTTGGAGCGGAGATTATGGTTCAACAAATGTGTCTTTTGATAATTTGGTTATTAGGTCTGTTTGTCCGACAGTAGATAGGAATCCGGTGATTTTGATTCCAGGATTGTTAGGAAGTTGGGATATGGGAGATGGTTATGAGATGGATCCTATCTTGAATACTTATGACGATCTTTGGGAAGCATTAAAAAGTTCTGGCTATGAAGAAAATAAAAATTTATTTGCCCTACCTTATGATTGGCGTCAATCAAATTTCTATACGACCATACTCTTAAAGAATAAAATTCATGACGTTTTAAATGTTTGCAGAGAAGAAAATCAGGAAAATTTTAATTGCGATAAAGTTGACTTGGTTGCGCATTCTATGGGCGGCTTGGTCGCTCGCGCCTATATAGAAAGCGGAGATTATGTCAATGATGTTGAACAAATGATTTTTATTGCTACGCCGCATAAAGGCGCGCCTTTATCATATATGGCTTGGGAGAGTGGAAACACAGCAGAAGGTATTACTGATTTTTTTCTAAAAAGAATATTAGATATTAGCGCCATAAAGAATGGTTATTTAACCAGATTTTCTTATATTAGAAATTTTCCTATTCAATCCTTGCAAGAACTTTTACCAATTTACGATTATTTGAAAGATGATAGCGGTAATCTTAAAAGCTATCCGGACGGATATCCGATAAACGATTTTTTGAATAATTTGAATCAACCCTTACTTTTAGAAAAGTTTAACAACGTAAAGGTTATGAATATTGTTGGGGGAATTGATAATGATACTATAAATTATATAAAAATTGGGGAATCATCTGGCGCGGAAAAATGGGAACACGGCGAACCGCTAAGTTTGGAGTATGGTAACGGCGATGGCACTGTTCCCAGTGTTAGTAATGAAAATTTTTGCAGCTCGACGAAAGTCTTTATAAACGATTCAGAACATCGCCAGATAGTGACTGATGCTCAGAGATATATAATAGAAGAATTAACAGGTGAGTGGCCAGAAGAAGAAATCAGAAAAAATATTTTTAGCAAATTTTTAATGGTCAGGATTTTTTCTCCGGCCGATTTTGTGATAACAGCTCCTGATGGTAAGAAATTAGGAAAAAATTTCGTTTCCAACCAGAATATCAATGAAATAGAAGGCGCTTTTTATTCAGGATTTGATTCTGATGCGGAATTTGCCGTTGTTCCCAACCCTTTGGATGGCGAATATAAAATAGAGCTCCAAGGCACAGGCGACGGTGAATATAGATTGAGCGTCAGTGGAATAGATAATATCACCTCAACCGACAAGGATTTTGTCGGTCAAATAATGCAGGGGCAAGAACAAGATTTCACCATAGATTATTCCAGTTCAAACCCTGATCTGCTGAGAGAATTGGATCCGCAAGATGATACACCTCCGGACTTGACTGTTATTTTTCCGCAAATAAAGTCAGAGTATGATCATGGCGGTATAATACATGTTCAATATGAAGTCAATGATGACTTTTCTGGCGTTGATGGAGTGGAAATAAAGATGGATGGAGAGATGATTTCCACAACAACGATCAATTTGTTCAGTTACCCTATTGGTAGTCATGTTTTG
>CAZCLJ010000001.1:69698-72092 GCA_964499465.1 uncultured Hyphomicrobiales bacterium | reverse complement strand
GATACGTGTTTTTGCTCATTACACGCTCAACATTAGCAAGTAGTAATAAATTTGAAAGACTAATATAATGAAAAAATTTAAAACAAAAATTGAATGTTCAAATTCAAACAAAGAATTTGATTTTGAATGTTATGAAAATGACACCCCTATTGAAATTGGTGATAAATACATTTTCTTTTTTGCTGGTATTGCAGATGTTCAAATTTGCGATTCTGAAAGTGTAAAATCGGAAATAAATAAACACGATAGACCTTACAAAAAAGATTGTATAGATTTAGTTTACAATTTTTGGCGTAACTGTTATAAAATTAAATTGACAAATTTTGATTTTAGCACGATTTCTTAGGTTTCTAAACGGAGATTTTTAATATTGTCAAAATAATTTGTCTATGATAGAAAGAAAGATTGTAATTGGACTCATTACAGATACCAAATTTTTAGAGCAAATACAAGGGGAGTGGAAACAAGATTATTTGGAAAGTTCCACAGCTAAAATGATATCTGGTTGGTGTTGGGAGTACTTTAAAAAATACAAAAAGGCCCCAATGCGTGATATTGAAATGATTTATATTAAGAAGTTAAAAAAGGGAATTAGTTCAGATTTGGCTGAGGGAATAGAAGAAATTTTACAAGGTCTAAGTAAAGAGTATGATTCAATACAAATTTCTACTGAAAACCTTCTTGATGAGACTCGATTGTATTTTGTTGAAAGACAAATAACTCTTCATAAAGAAGGAATTGAAAACAAACTTGAAAAAGGGGAAATTGATGAGGCTGAAAAGATAGTTGAAAATTTTAAAATTCAAAAACACGTAAAAAATGAGGGTATTGATTTAAGTGATCCAAAAATTTTATCCAAGATTGATGAAGTTTTTGATACAGGCAATGAATCGTTAATTACCTATCCGGGGGCGTTGGGGGAATTTTGGAATGATCAGTTGATCCGTGGTGGTTTTGTTGCATTGATGGGGTCAGAAAAAAGAGGTAAAACGTGGTGGTTGATTGATTTTATGATGAGAGCAGCAAGTCAAGGTAGAAAAGTTGCTTTTTTTCAAGCTGGAGATATGACGGAAAATCAATTGTTAATGCGTATTTGTATTTACCTTGCTCAAAAATCAAATAGGGAAAAATATTGTGGAGTTCAATATATTCCAACTATTGATTGTGTAAAAAATCAGAATGACACCTGTGATAAAAAAGTAAGGGCCTGTAACTTTGGTTTTACTGTTAAGTCAGATAATGATATAAGACAAACTATTACAAAATGGGAACTATTAGAGGCAAATAAAGATTACCCAAAATATAAAAATTGTTACAATTGTGCTGAATGGCAAAAGAGTACTATGGGTACTATTTGGCTAAAAAAAGTGGATTTAGGAAGTCCACTAACAGCAGAAGAAGCTAAAGAGCGAATTAATAAATTTTTTGTACAAAATGCAAAAAAGGTGAAAATATCAACACACCCAAACGGAACACTTACATTAAATAAAATGGGTTCCATACTTAATAATTGGGAATTAAATGGATTTGTACCTGATGTTATTATAACAGATTATATTGATATTGTTGAATCTGGAATAAAAGCAGAAGCAAGGCATCAGGAAAATGAAAAATGGAAGTACTTTAGGAGATTATCACAAGAAAAAAATTGCTTAAAAATTACAGCAACACAATCTGATTCTGCAAGTTATGATAAAGACATACTAACTTTAAAAAACTTTTCAGAAGATAAAAGAAAATATGGTCACGTTACAGCTATGTTTGGATTAAATCAAGATAGCAGCGGAAGGGAAAAAGAATTAGGTTTAATGAGAATCAATCAGTTGACCGCAAGAGAAGACGATTTTACAATTATTAATACAGTTAAAGTTTTACAATCAGTTAAAACTGGGAGACCTTTTTTGGGTAGTTTTTATTAAGGTTTGTAGGTTTTAAAATTATGTTAAACATAAAGTTATAAAAATTGTTTTAAAAAATTTTGTAAAAAGACAAATAAATGTTATTTTAGCAGTTCAATTTAAAAACAAATTTTTTGTATTAACTTAAAGATTAATTCATTATGGCAAAAAAAATGAAAATGGTAGATTTATTATCTGCCTACGATGAACTTGACAAAGTAGTTGAAGGTATTGAACCTCCTATTAGTAAAAAATTGGAGCAAAATGATTTCGAAGAACAGTTACACGACGCCTATATCGAACTGTCTATGAATTCGGATGAGGAAGATGAGTTTACCGATAAAACTCAAGCTGTATTTGATGCCTTAATTGCAAAATATGGTAAAGAAGTTCTTCATCCTGATGAAGAAGAGGAGGAAGAGGAAGAAGAGGAAGAGGAGCCGGAAGAGGATGAGGAAGAAGAGGATGAGGAAGAAGAGGATGAGGAAGAAGAGGA
>CAZCLJ010000001.1:40343-69598 GCA_964499465.1 uncultured Hyphomicrobiales bacterium | reverse complement strand
CGGAAGAGGATGAGGAAGAAGAGGATGAGGAAGAAGAGGATGAGGAAGAAGAGGATGAGGAAGAGGATGAAGAAGAAGAAGAGGAAGAAGAGGAAGAGGATGAGGAAGAAGAGGAAGAACCTGAACCTGTAAAAAAAGGTAAAGGTAAGAAAGAAACTCCGAAGCCATCAATTCCGACATCAAAAGGAAAGGATAAAAAGAAACCAGAAAAAGAAACTCCGAAGCCATCAATTCCGACATCAAAAGGAAAGGATAAAAAGAAACCAGAAAAAGAAACTCCGAAGCCATCAATTCCAACATCAAAAGGAAAACCGGGGGCCCCTGAAAAGAAGGTAGAAAATCTTTATACAAGGGCAGATGCTTTAATGGAAGCATTGAATGAAAAGCCAAAGACAATGAAAGAATGGACAAAAGTGGCTGAAAAGATTTATGAAAAAAATAAAGGCAAAAAGAAAACTTCAAAATTTTCGAAGGAAAATATGACAGTTGAATTCTTAGTAAACCTTTCAGAATCTTACAAACTGGGAATTGTACCGATTGTTTAACCCCTTTTTGGTTTTTAGTTCACATAATAAAGGTCTGGTAAATGTACCAGACCTTTTAATCTTTACCAAAATGATTCTAAACAGACTTGGAAATAAAGAAAACATTGCTTATAAAATCATTAGGTATTTTCCTAAACATGATATTTATATGGAACCCTTTTTCGGTGCTGGCGGGATGTTCTTTAATAAACCAAAAGCTAAATATAATTTTCTTAATGATTTAGATGATGATGTATATAATTTATTCAGAGTTATTATCGATGATAAAGAATCATTACTTACCTTATTAGAAAAGACACCCATAACAGAAACTCAGTTTAAAGAATGGGCAAAAGGTAAAAAGGAAACCACAAATTTAATGAATGCTGTTAGATTTTTAATAGTGAGTAATTATGGATTATATGGAAAACCGGACACATTGAGGATAGGGCCAGTAAATCCGAAAAGAGTTATTATACAACAAATTGAATCTACATTTGACTATATATCAGATGCTTACTTTTTTAAATGTGACTTCAGAAAATTTTTCAATAAATGTGATTATAAAGGAAACAAACAAAAAAGTTTCTGTTATGCTGATCCCCCATATTTAGGCACAGGTGATAATTATTCAAACGCATTTACAGAAAAAGACTCCTTTGATTTATTCAATATACTTGAAGGAAGTGGTATAAAATGGGCCATGAGTGAATTTGACAACCCATTTATTATAGATCAAGCTAAAAAAAGAGGTCTTACTGTTATCAGAATAGGGGAACGGAAAAACATTAAAAATAAAAGGGTTGAAATATTGGTAACAAACTACAAAAATAATACAACTCTCTTTAATTTAATTCAATAAAGAAATGAAACTAAATTTAACAGATAAAGAAAAAAATGAAAACAATCTGGAAATTTCCGCTGCAATTGGAACATCAACAAATAATTGAATTACCAGAAAAAGCCAAAATTTTGTGTGTTCAAATAAAAGATGGTATTCCAAACATTTGGGTAAAGTTAAATACATCAAATTTTACTCAAGGAAGATTACTCAAATTATTTGGTACTGGACATCAGATAGATGATAATTTTAAGGGCAAATATATAGGATCATTCCAAGTGAATGTAAATCAAGTATTTCATTTATTTGATTGTGGAACAACTTATTAATTTACTAAAATGAAACACCTATTTATTTTTGAAACACCAAAAATAAAAAGCAGTTCAAACATTTTGTTGGATAGAATAAACTCTGTTTTAATACCTACTCTTTCAGAGTTAGGTTACATTAGCTCAGTCATCTATATCAAAGAATTTGGAACAACTCCATTACTTCAAGTACAAAAAAACAATAAAGGAAAGGTTATTTTGATAGTTCCTTGGATCAGGCCATTTAGCACAAATAAAAATGAAACAAGGGTATTAAATGACTATCCTCGTTTAAATGTTTCAAAACAGTTAAAAAACAGTTCTGACGACGAAAAAATACATGGCATGATCTCACTGGTCAATAAATACCATTTATATTTTTTAGTTGTCATGCAAAAGACCGAAAGTTTATATTGGGTGGATTTATATGAAAACATACCTTTGGATTTTTGGAAAACAACATATAGGAAAAAGGGAATGTCAAAAGACAGAATTCATTTTCCAAATTACAGAAGATTTAATTTTGTAAAAAAAGAAGAATTTAAAAAACAATTAAATAAATTACAAAATGAAAATTAATAAAAAAGATTTACTATCTGCATTAGATATTGTAAAACCGGGGTTGTCCTCAAAAGAAATAATTGAACAGACAACAAGTTTTATCTTTAAGGATAAATTGGTAATTACATTCAATGATGAAATAAGTATTTCAACACCAATTATTGATTTGGGATTTGAAGGAGCTATTAAGGCAACTGAATTATTTGATTTCCTTAAAAAAATTACAAATGATGAAATTACTATTTCCTTTAACGAAAATGAAAAAGAAGTAGTACTCAAAGCCGGAAGAGCAAAAGTAGGGTTTAGTATTGCTGAAAAGATTGTACTTCCAATTGACGAAGAACTTGCTGTAAAGAGTGAATGGAAAAAACTCCCAAACAGATTTGTACAAGCATTGAAATTTACAATCCCATGTACATCTAATGATATGTCAAACCCAAAAATAACGTGTGTAAATTTGACAAAAAGTGGATTTGCAGAAGCAACTGATAATTTTAGGGTTGTCAGATTTAACATGCAAAGAAAAATGCCATTAGATGATAACATCATACCAGCAAGTTCATTAAGGGAAGTTGTAAAATTAAACCCAAAATTTGCATCTTATGGGAATGGTTGGATACATTTCAAAAATGAAAATGGTACAATTATTTCATGCAGGACATTTGAAGAAGAATTTGTAGATGTGCAATCTATCATTGATATTAAAGATGATGGATTCTTATTTACATTTCCAACTAATCTGACAGAAGTTTTAACAAAAGCAGAAATTTTTACAAAATCACAATCAAAACTTTCAGACGATGCTACTGTGGATGTAATAATAAATAACAAATTGCTTACCATACGTTGTGAGTCTGATACAGCATGGTTTGAAGAAAGTATCAAAATACCTGACTATTCAGGTGGGAACTTTTCATTTGCAATCACCCCATATTTGCTAAAATTTATAATGGAACAAACGAATGTTTGTCTAATAACAGAACATAGTTTACGTTTTGAAGGTGAAAACTGGATATATATTTCAACTTTAGCTGAATAATTATGGCTGGATTTTTTTCAACAAACGATATGAAATTACTAAGTAAACCGGACGGTAGGACTTTATCGTGTAATGCTTGTGGACTTTATAAAAATGTATTATCACCAAAAATGAAACCTTATGGGAAATTTAAGAAAGGTATTATGAATATAGGGGAAGCCCCCGGTGAAACAGAAGATTTAAAAGGTAAACATTGGCAGGGTAAAGCTGGTAGTTTGTTGAAAAGTACTTATGCAAAATTAGGTATTGATTTATTTGAAGATTGTATCAACATTAATGCAATAAATTGTAGTCCAACTGATTCAAATGGAAATAGAACCCCATCAAATTTCGAGATCGATTGTTGTAGAAAAATTGTATTAGATGCAATAAAGCAGTACAAACCAAAAGTAATAATTTTACTTGGAAATTCACCATTAAAAAGTATCATAGGGTATCGTTGGAAAGAATCGATTGAGGGAATTATTAAATGGAGAGGTTGGACTATTCCTGATCAAGATTTCAAGGCGTGGATTTGTCCAACATTACATCCATCATACGTTATGAGAATGGACAACAATCATGGTATAGAAGTCGTATGGGAGCAAGATTTAAAAAGAGCTTTTTCAAAAGTGAATGAACCTCTCCCTGTTTTTAAAGAACCTGAAGTAGTTGAAATCACTGATTTAAACATACTTAGTGAAATTCCAAATTATAGTACTGTTGCAATTGACTATGAAACTACTGGTTTAAAACCTCATGCAAAAGGGCATAGAATAGTTTCTGTTTCTATTGCTATAAATGAAGATAAAGCATACGTATTTGAAATGCCAAAAAAGGCTAAGGATAGGGCCCCTTTTGTTAATCTGTTAAAAAACAAATACATTAAAAAAATTGCTCAAAATATGAAATATGAACATACTTGGAGCAAAGAAATTTTAAACACAACTGTTAAAAACTGGTGGTGGGATACAATGTTGATGACTCATATTCTTGATAATAGACCCGGAATAACTGGATTGAAATTTCAAGTATATGTACAATTTGGAGTTATCGATTATAACAGTGCCGTTGAAAAGGCTTTAAAAGCACCTGAAAGCAACGATCTAAATACACTGCCCCAATTTATTAGTAAACCTAAAAACAGGGAAGCATTGCTTAAATATGACGGTTGGGATGGTGTCCTTACGTATAGGTTAGCTATTTTACAGGAAAAGTTACTTATTAATTCAACTTTACCATTTTAAACTTTACTATTATGACAACATTTATTCAAATATTGAATTCGAGAATACGTTTATCATCTATTAAAAGATACAAAATAATTATGGATGATACACTGATTATTTATTATAGTCTTTCATCAAAAAATCCAACATTCGAAAGTTTTAAATTTGGTGATCCGGACGAGTTAGATTCAATTGTTGAAAAACTTGATAATATATTATTGTAGATATGTTAAGTGTCAACACAAGAGATGCATATCGATTGCTCCATGATGGTATTTTAGCTTTATATGAAGCTGAATATCATGGATTAAGAATTGATATGAACTACATCAAGAAAGAAAAAAAAGAAATTGCTAATAAAATCATTAAGTTAGAAAAGAAAATTTATAACAGTGCATTTTATAAAGATTGGAAAGATAAGACTGGTAAAGAACCCAATATTTATAGCCCTCAGCAATTAGGAAACTATCTATACAAAATAAAAAAGGTAAAGATAAAAAAAGAAACCTTAAACGGTGAGGGGAGTACTGATAAAGAAACCCTGAGACTTCTGAACATTCCAGAATTAGAAACATTGCTTGAAATAAAGAAGTTGAAAAAAATCAATAAAACATACTTCGGACAATATGAAAAAGAACAAGTAGATGGAATAGTACATCCTTTTTATAATCTTCATAATGTGATAACTTATAGGAGTTCATCTTCAAATCCAAATTTTCAAAATGTTCATAAAAGGGACAAAGAAGCAATGAAAATGACAAGAATGGCTATCAAACCACGTCCGGGACACCAATTTTTAGAATTGGATTATAGTCAGCTTGAAGTAAGAATAGGAGCTTGTTACAGTAAGGATCAAAAATTAATAGAAGATATTATTCATGGTGATATGCACAGAGACGTTGCTATGGAACTATTTCATTTAAAAAATTATGATAAAACAATTGTTGGGCATACAACCCTAAGACAAGCAGCTAAGAATGGATTTGTGTTTCCACAATTTTATGGGGATTATTATGAAAGTTGTGCTGAAAACCTTGCTCAGAACTGGTGTAAACTTCCAAAAGGGCGTTTTAAAAATGGGCAAGGGATTGAGATTGAAAAAGGACTTACAATAGCAGATCATTTAATTGCTAATGGAATTAAAAGCTATAAAACTTTTGTAGAACAAGTAAAGAAAGTTGAGGATAGTTTTTGGTTTTATCGGTATAAAGACCATACGAGATGGAAACAAAAAATATGGAATGAGTATCAGGATTTTGGTTGGGTAGAAAGTAAGACAGGGTTTACGTTTCAAGGAGTAATGAAACGGAATGATGTTATTAATTACCCTGTTCAATCGGCAGCTTTTCACTGTTTATTATGGAGTCTAATTGAAGGTTCCAAAGCATTGAAACGTGAAAAAATGGATACGGTGATTGTAGGGCAAATTCACGATGCTATTGTATTTGATGTAAACCCAAAAGAACTTGACAGAGTTATTAAAATCATGCGTTGTATTATGTGTAATGATGTGAGACAACATTGGCCTTGGATTATCGTTCCATTAGAAATAGGGGCCGAATTATGCCCTGTTGATGGAAGTTGGGCTGAAAAAGAAACTTTTGATATTGATAAATTTTGAATTATAGAAAAAAAATCATTATCATACACTTTTTAAAAGAATAAAGCATGACATTAAAGAAAAGATTACTCGATAGTTTATATGCAAGAAAGCAATATATTGAAAATTTTTATAAAGGAGAAAATCAAAGTATTGCTTTATTTGAAGTTGAAACACTTATTAAAATTGTAGAAAAACATTCATCTGGGTTGGAAACAAATATTAAAAAACCAAAATTTACACGGAAGAAAAGTGGAGTTAAAAATAAAGGATTTTTTAATTAAAATGAAAAATAAATATTTATCATATAAACGTTTAATAAAAATTTAAAAACATGGAAAAGAAAGTTATGGAAGAAGTAGAAATGACTACGGAAGAAATGAAAAAAGCAAAATTAGAAGCAGCATGGAAATTAATTAGTGCTGATTTAATTGAAACCGTAAAATTATTTCACAGTGAGGATGTTGTTGAGTGCCTTGGTTTAGGGGAGTCATCCAAGCATGAAGAAAAAGTCAAGTATGTATTACAAGAAACAAAAAAAGCCAACTCTCACACAGAATCCTATGGGATAATAGTAGAAAATTCAAACTCTTTGAAAGAATGCTTATTGTTTCTTCATGTTTACTGGGGTTTAAGGTTACAACAAATAGAGAAACACAATGAAATAATGTCACTCCTAATTAAAGAAATAAATTTAAGTGAAAGGGGGTAATTTATGGGCTTATACCAAAAATACAGGCCAAAAACATTTGAAGATATAAAAGGAAATCAAGGTATTGTTTCAACTTTAAAAACAATGCTTAAAGATGTCGAAACAATGCCACATTCCTTTTTATTTTTTGGAGAAACCGGAACAGGTAAAACAACTTTATCAAGAATCATAGCTTACGAATTAGGGTGTACCGAAAACAATATTATTGAAATTGATACAGCACAATTTAGAGGTATTGATACAATAAGGGATATACGTAAAAATGCACAATATACTCCGTTAGGTGGAGGTAAAAGAGTGTATATAATTGATGAAGTACATAAAATGACAGGGGATGCTCAAAATGCTTTTTTAAAGATACTTGAGGACACACCTAAAAACGTGTATTTTATTTTATGTACAACTGATCCTCAAAGTCTGCTCCCAACTATAAAAGGCAGATGTTCACAATTTCAAACAAGTGTACTTTCGAATAGAACAATGGCAGAACTTTTAACAGAAGTTTCTGAAAAAGAAGGTATAAATATTGATAGTAAAATAATCGATATAATTGTAGAAAGTAGTGAAGGTCATCCGAGAAATGCTTTAACTATTCTTGATCAGGTTTTAAAAACCCCCGAAAAAAGGCGTGAAAAAGCCGCTTTAAAGGTTGCCGAGGAAAAGTCAGACGTTATAACCCTTTGCAGGGCGTTAATGGCTAAAAAGGGCTGGAAAGAAATTTCAGCTATACTTAAAGGACTAAAAGGAAACGACCCTGAAAATATTAGAAGAATTGTACTTGGATATGCTACAAGTGTTCTATTGAATAAAAATGATGAAAGGGCTTTTACAATTCTTGAATGTTTTGAAGAACCTACTTATAATATTGGATTTCCAGGAATTGTTTTAGCGTGTCAAAGAGTTTTGAATTACGAATAAACACTAAAATAATGGATTTACAAGTAACTACAAAAAGAACAAGAAAAGGAAATGTACAAGATGTTATTTCCACAAATGACGATAAAGCATGGATAACAATATCCAGAAATATCAATTTGGGAAATTATGAAAGCTATAAAATTGAGGCTGGTTTTAACAGAACAATTCAAATAGGAGAAAATCCAATAGACTTACTTATTGAAATGGAGACTGAACTGTCCCAATTTATAAATAAAAAAGCAAGAATTTTAAAAAAGAAAAGTAAAACAAATTAACTATGAATTACGAAAGGGATATGCAAATCGATGAATCATCTCTCGATGTAGAGTGGCTCGAACAACCAAGTCTTGTAATGAAATATGCAAGAAATGAATCTGAAACTGAAAGGTTAAAGGATTTAGCAAAAGAGAACCTTGATCTTGTAAAAGCAAAACTTGATAGAGATATAAGGGTAAACCCAGAAAACTTTGATTTGAAAGATGTAAAAATAACTGAACCTGTTGTTACAAATGCAGTAATTAATCATGCCAATTTTAAGGATGCTAATAAAAAGTACATTGATGCTGTTTTTGAATGGAACCTTGCTAAAAATGCAATGAAGGCAGTCATACAAAGAAAAGATGCACTTGAAAATCTTGTAAGATTATTAGGGTTAAATTATTTTGCAGGCCCAAAGATACCAAGAGATATTGCACAAGTAAGAATGGACAGAAATGTTTCAACACAAATTAACAACAAGAAAGTCAAACGTTTACGAAAAAAGTTGTAAAAATTAAAAAAATTTTAATAATTTTTATTAAAAGTGTTTATTTTTTTGTTATATTTGCATTGTAAAAGGTTAAAGTTCTTTAAAATAAAAACAGGGTGATGATAAAGTTACTTCTACTCTAAATAGATAAATGCAGATTTAATATCTGTCTTTAAATTTCTTTATCAAATTTTACCTGTTTTTCATAAGGAGATAGCTCAAATGGTTAGAGCAAAAGTTTGAAAATACTGTAATAAATTTTTAACCCAAAAGGTGTGATGTTGCAGGTACTTCGTGGGAACTTTGTGTTGTAGGTTCAAGTCCTACTCTCCTTACTAAAATGTGGTGTGATGTTTTGTGTTACTTCAAAAGCGGTTAATTTTAGATTCTACACAAACAAATTTTAACCGCATTTTCTTATCATTTAATAATCAAATTTTAGAATTATGTCAAAGTTTAACACTAAAAAAACAGGGTTTGAAAATGGCATTATTGCTGGTTTGAAAACAAAAACTGCCGGTAAATACACTGATTATGAATTACTTCGAAGAGTTACTTTAGCTAACTTATTATTTGAATCAAATTACTATCAAAATGCTGATACTATTATGAATCAAATTGAGTATCTGGTTAAAAAGGTTGATCCAAAAAAAGTAATTGATTTAGCATTAGAATGCCGATTCGAACAAAAATTGAGGCATACCCCTTTATGGTTGCTTCTTCTTGTAAATGAATTTCATAAAAGCAGTATCAAAGAACCACTAACAAAAATTTGTACAAGACCTGATATGCTTATGGACTTTTTAGGAATGATGGATAAAAGGTATGGAAAAATTAAACCTATACCTAAACCAATCAAAAAAGGACTTGCATTAGCATTTGACAATTATGATGAATACCAAATTGCAAAATACAAAAAAAGCAATATGGAACTATCATTAGTGGATATTGTTAATTTAGTACATCCAAAACCAATTGATAAAAACAGAAATGCTCTGGAAAAACTTATCAAAGGTACTTTAGAACCTGCAAATACATGGGAAGCTGCTTTATCAAGTGGAGAGGATAAAAAAGAAACATTTGAAAGAATGATTTCAGAAAACTCTTTAGGTTCACTTGCTATCTTACGAAATATCAGAAATATGAAAGATGCAGGAATTTCACGTAGTATTATAAAACAAGCTATATCCCAAGTAAATAGTCAATGGCTTACCCCTTTAAACTTTCTTGCAGCACAACGAATTGCACCTGAATTTACTGATAGCATTGATGAGGCTATGAAAAAATGTTTTGCTACTGTTAAAATAAAAGGAACTACAATTTTAGCAATAGATGTATCAGGAAGTATGCAAGAACTAACTTCTTCATTTAGTGATTTTTCGAGATTGGATTTAGCTTTTGCGATGGCATCTTTAGCAAGTTATATTTTTGAAGATTTAATTCTTGTATTTACAGCAGGAAATGATGTTCAAAGGAAAGGTAAGCATTGTGTTTGGCCTAATACAAAAGGATTTGGAATCTTTAATGATTCAAAACGTATTAAAAGTGAATTGGGAAATGGGGGTATTTTTACCTACCAATTATGTAAATGGTTGGAAGAAGAAGGTTATTCTAAAGATGCTGATAGACTTATTGTTATTTCAGATAGTCAGGATATTGATGTATCTCGTGGTTTAAAAATAAAACCAGATACAACTCCTTATAAAAATTCATACATAATTGATATTTCAACAAATACACATGGTATAAAAACAGGTGTGTGGACTGCTGAAATTAATGGATGGAGTGATAAATTATTTCACTATATTTTAGCTTTAGAAAAAACAAATAATAATTCAAATTAATTTTAAAAGTATGAAAAGGATTAAAGAAAAAAAGGCGAAACACTTCAGAAGTGCTTTAGAAAATGCAAAGAGTAGAAAAAAAGGGGCATCTTACGGCTATTTGAAAATACCTCAAGGAGTGGATGTTTGCAATCCAGAACCGAACACAACTTTGAAAATGGACATAATGCCGTATGAAATAACAAACAAAAAACATTCTGATATTTCAAATCCGGAACAAGGGGAATTATGGTACAAAAGACCATTTAAAATCCATAGAGATATTGGAATTAATAATGACAAAGTTGTTTGCCCTACATCATTTGGTAAGAAGTGCCCAATTTGTGACTATCGCAATAAATTAATAAACGAAGGCGGTGATAAAAAAGAAATTGAGGCCCTTAAAACTTCAAATAGAAATCTCTACGCAATCATTTTAAAAACCGGTAAGAAAAGTGATTCAAAGAAAGTACACCTATTGGACCTTTCAGATCACACTTTTCAAAAGGTATTTGAAGAACAACTTGCAGATTTATACCCAGATCAGTTTGAAGTCTTTTACCACAATGATAGCGGTTATACATTATCTGTTGTATTTGGAGAAGATTCTTACATGGGCCATAAATTTGCAAAACCTACCAGATTTGACTTCGTGGAAAGAAAGGTGCAATATGATGATTCCATACTTGATGAAATACCAAAATTGGATGAATGTTTTGAAGTACTTTCTTACGATGATTTAAAAGTAAAATTCTTCGAATTGGAGGAAGATGATGATGATTATGAATCAGAAAAGGCTTCAAAAAAGAAACCTGTAAAAAAGAAACCAATCGTAAAAGATGAGGACGAAGAAGAGGAAGAAGAGGAAGAGGAAGAAGATGACGAAGATGATGAGGACGAAGATGATGAGGACGAAGATGATGAGTACGAAGATGATGAGGACGAAGATGATGAGGAAGAAGAGGATGACGAAGATGAAGATGATGAAGAAGAAGAACCTGAACCTCCTAAAAAAGTAAAAAGAAAACAAAAAGACTCTAATAAAAGAAGGTAATGGCAATATTCACAAAAAAATTAAAAAGGAAAGTAGATGGGGTGCTGATGATAGGAACTTATGTTCCTGAAAAGTCAGCCTCCATTCTATCTTTATATTGCCTTGCTCATGGCAAAACAAAAACATCTGTTGTAAAAAATTTACTAAACAGTTGGATGGAAGTGAACAAAGGCAATCTTAATGAAAATGAATTAGTTAAACTTGTTGCAAAACGAGCTTATGAAAAATGGGAAAGTATTATTGAGAAGCGTAAAAGTTGGAAATCATTTGAAACAGATTTAAAAAAGGAGCTCCAAAAAAATCACTTGGAAAACTATACAAATTCAATAATTACATTGCTTTATGAGAAAAAGGGGGAAATCCAAAAGTAATCTCGAAAACAGTATGACTAAAAGAATCTCTAAAACACCTACATCAATAGAAAATAAAAAAGAGTATGAAGGTAATGATGATTTAATGGTAAATACAGGATCAACATTACTTAATTTGGCTATTAGTGGGGGGCGTAAAAGAGGTGGAGGACTTCCGATAGGGATTATGGTTGTTGCCTATGGCCCAAGTGGAACTGGTAAAACTGTTTTAGCATGTGAACTTGCAGGTGAATTAAGAAGAATGGGATGGAATGTTAATTATAAAGATGCTGAAGGCCGTCTTAATAAAACATTTGCTAAAATATTCTCTTTAAATTTAGATGAAATTACGTATTCTAAACCAGACATCATACCAGAAGTTTTTAAAGAACTTTGCAATCCAAAAACAAAACATGATACTCCAACAGGGTATATTGTGGACTCATTGGCAGCATTATCTACTTCATTAGAAATGGATAATGAAGATGGAGATAAAATGGGTGGCAGAAGAGCTAAAGAGTTTGGCATGTACTTGAGAAAAAGCAAGCAGATTATCAGCAAAAACAATATGCTTTTATTTTGTACAAATCAAATCCGTGAAAACATGGATTCTGGTACATGGGGTAAAAAAGATGTTAACCCCGGTGGAAAAGCAATCGAGTTTTACCCAAGTCTCATTTTAAAGTTTACATCATTTAAAAACATAACAAATGAAATAACTTTCAAAGGAAAAACTATAAAAAGGGTAGTAGGAATTGAGGGTGAAATTGAAGTAAGTAAAAGTTCTGTTTGGAAACCTTACAGAAAAGCCCCTATTTCCATTTATTTTGACTATGGTATAGATGATATTAGGGAAAATTTAAAGTTCGTTAAAAAGTACACTGGAAACACTATGTACCAAGTAAACGATCTGAAACTGCATAGTTCCATTGAAAAATCAATACAGATGGTAGAAAATAATGATTTGGAAGATGATTTAAAAAACCAAGTTATTGATTTATGGATGGATATTGAAAACAAATTTGAGGTAGAACGTAAACCAAAAAAACGGTAAAGTAAGCCTTATGTTTTTGCACGGAAAAAGAGCTGTAAAAGTTAATGCAAAGTACGTTTTGTGGGGAGTGAGTGAAAAAGCAAAACTCTATAACATTGATGGAGACGAAATATGGGTTCCTAATTCAGTTTGTGAGTATAATAAAAAAGATGAAACCTTGATAATTGAGGAGTGGTTCTACAACAAATTATTTACAAAATAGTAAATTAAAAAAAACAAAAATTAATATAATCAACTAAAATTGTAATGGAAAAAGTAAGAAAAGTAATTGGGATTTTTATTTTAATTTGTACCTCGGTCATGGTGTCCATTGCTTCTGGTAAGAATGTATCTGCAATATTAGAGGCATGGGGATTTGCCATTGGAGTTACTGGATTAGTTTTATTATCAGCATATTTAATCTATGGAAAACCAAAAAATCACTGAATGGCTTGAATGGCGTTATCCAGAAGTATTCAAAGACTTTAAAAAATTTGTAAGAGCCCATGATGATTACTGTCCGGATAATGGAATACACGGACAAAATTTAACGGTCTTAATTGGTTTAATAATGGATTATTTTAAAAAGTACAATCTTACTTGTAAAAGTACTTTTTTAGATAAGCCTATGCGTGGTGGATTTTCACATATCAATACTTTATTAAAATAAAAAAATGAAATATCAAATTTCAATAATGTGGAAGGATAGTAACAGTTTTACTACAACGAGGTCTTGTGATGTTTTTACATTTGACAAAGAAAACGGATATATAACCTTGAGTAGGTGTTATGCAAATCATTTTTATGAAACAACTGGATACATTAATATTGATGAAGTAGCAATGATTGATATTTATAGAACCGAAGAATAACAAAATGGCAAAGAGGGTGAGAAATAAAAAATTACAATACCCATTTATGGTATTAGCTAATGACCCATCAATGACTGCTTGGGGTTGGGTAGTACTTGATGCAAATACAAATAAAATACACGATAAAGGGTGCATCAAAACATCTTCTGAAAACAAAGTAAGAAGAATAAGAAAAGGAGATGATACTGTAAGAAGAATACAAGAAATCAATTACATTCTTATTGATATCATACAAAAGAACAATATAAAGTGCATAGTATCAGAACTACCACACGGAAGTCAGAATGCACAAGCTGCTGTGATGTTAGGTTTAGTAACTGGTATTGCTCAAACATTATCTGATGTTTTGCACATTCCTATTGACTGGTTTAGTGAAGCTGATGCAAAGAAGTGCCTTTTAAATAAAAAATCAGCAACAAAAAAGGAAACAATTGATGCTATTGATAAAATATATAAAGTACAGTGGACAGGAGTAAAGTACAAAGATGAAGCTATTGCTGATGCTTTATCTGTATATCACGTAGCTCATTTTCAAAACAGTTTTAGAACTACTAATTATGATTATAGCAATAGATTTTGATGGAACGTGTGTAACCCATCATTTCCCAAAAGTAGGAAAAGATATAGGAGCCGTTCCTGTATTAAAAAGTTTAGTAAACGCTGGACATAAATTAATTTTGTTCACAATGAGATGTGATCATGATTTTGAACCTTCTGGAAATCAACCAGAAAGTAATTATCCGGCAGGAAATTACCTTACAGATGCTTTAAATTGGTTTAAACAAAACAATATTCCATTGTACGGAATTCAAACAAACCCAGAACAAAGTAAATGGACAAGTAGCCCTAAAGCATTTGCCGATCTTTATATTGACGATTCTGCTCTTGGAATTCCACTTAAATTTACATATAGATTGAGTACAAGACCTTATGTAAATTGGCCGATTGTTTTACAATTATTAAAACAAAGACACATTTTATAATGGATAAAATTTATATTAAAAAACATCTAAAAGGACTTGCAAAACTTATTTTTGATGGTGAGCCATTTGCAACGAAAACAAAAAAAGAATTTTTTATTTTTGGAAGTAAAGATAAAAGTGGAAATATAATACACAAAAATAAGGTAGAAAAAGCTATTGCAATCTTTATAACTGCTGGCATAATTTCCAAAAAACAAGAGGATGAAAACACCAAAAAAGTTCAAAAGTCAAAAAAGGAAAAAGGGATATTATTGGGTAAAAGTAACAAACGGAAGCCGTGAAAAGTGGGTAATATCCCAATGGTGGAAAAGTATTCAACATTTTGATACAATGAGTTTAATACCTGATTATGGCCCACATGATTATTTGGTTGAAGTAGATGAAAATCCAATTGTAAGAATTAATGAGTCAAAGAAACCAATAAAACCTAAATTTAAAAGATCACATCATAAACCAATAAAACCTAAATTTAAAAGGGGGAATTATAAAAATGATTGATGAACTCCATATATACAACTTTCAAAGTCAGAAAGAAACACACTTATTTTTTGATAAAGGTGTAAATATTATCGTGGGTTCTACTGATAGTGGAAAAACAGCAATTCTAAGAGCCTTAAACTGGTTGTTTAATAATAAACCGGGTGGAGATGCTTTTGTGAGTAATTGGGCTGATAAAACTATGGTATGGGCAAAAGTAAACGGGCATACAATCACCAGAATAAAGGGGCCATCAACAAACCTTTATATGTTAGATGATTTAGAATTTTTTGCTTTTGGTTCTAACGTTCCGGATGAAATTAAAAAAGTACTAAATATTTCAGAAATAAATCTCCAACAACAACTTGACAGTCCTTTCTTATTAACAAAAAGTTCCGGGGAGGTTGCTAAACATTTTAACAGAATTGCTAAACTTAATAAAATAGATGAAGCCAACTCTTATATCAAAAAAAGCATAAACCTTATTAACACAACAATAGAAATAAAAGAAAAGAGTATTAAAAGTAATGAGGATAAATTAAGCAAATACCCTGATCTTGATTTAATTGAAGTTGAACTTGAAACAACTGAGGATTTAGAAATACAAAGAAACCAACTATCCAAAAGTATAAGCTCACTTTCCAAACTTATTGATGATATTGAATTAACAAATAAAAAAATAGAGCTAATAGAACCCAATTTGAAATTTGAAGATCAAATAAGCAAATTATGTGAAATGGTAGAAACCAAAAACAATGAAACAAAAAGTTACAATGCTTTAAAATCTATCATAAAATCTATTGAAGAAACAAGTAATGAAATAACTGAAAAAGAAATACTGACCAATTTAGAAAAAAGAACAAACAATCTCTTACAACTAATAGCTACCAAAAACGAAATAAGGGCTAATTTAGACAGTTTGACAACTTTAATAGGGAAAATAAAGGCTGTTGACAAAACATTGCTTGAAAAGCAAGAAAATGTAGTTTCATTAGAAAGTACATTCCATGACGAAATGGGTGATATTTGCATCTTATGTGGAAGTAAAATTCATATTTGATACATTTTGTACTAACATGATAAAGGTATGTTGATAACAAAAAAAGAAACAAAAGAGGCTGCAAGGGAATTTTCAATAGATTATAAACCTTTTGAAGATGACTGTGCACCAAAAAAGTATGCTGAATTTGGATTTTTGAAAGGTGTAGAATTTGCTGAAAAAAAATTGGAGGGATTGGCTATTGAATTTATTGAGTGGGCTGGAGATAATAATGTTTCTATAACTCATAAAGACAAAAGAGGAGACTTTCAACAAGTTTGGTATCAAGGTGCTAATATATCTGCAAAAAAGTTATTTCAAAAGTTTATAAAGACTAAAAGATAATAAAAATATGTCAAAACCGATTTATGTAAAATCCAGACTTCATTTGCCTGATACTGTTGAACAAACTGAAATAAAAGGTAAACGTTTGAATCATACTATAATTGACCCTATTCCAGATGCCATATTAACTGCCGATTGGCATTTAAGAGAAGATACTCCAATTTGTAGGGCAGATAATTTTTGGGAAACACAATGGAAAAAGGTTGATTTTATTTCTGAATTACAACGTAAATATAATTGTCCTGTTCTTAATGCAGGTGATTTATTTGATCATTGGAAGCCAAGTCCCTACCTTTTGAGCGTTACTATTGAACATTTACCAAAACAATTTTACACCGTTTACGGTAATCATGATCTCCCTCAGCATAGTATGGAATTAAAACACAAATCAGGAATTCACGTTTTAAGCAAAGCAGGAGTTTTAACTGTTTTACCGCATGGCCATCTTGATGAAATTCCAACTAAACAATCTGTATCATTTAAAATAAGTGAGAGAAAGATTTATGTTTGGCATACATTTGTTTATACCGGCAAAGAACCTTTCCCCGGAGCAAAAGGAAAAGCAAGAAATATCATGAATAAGTATAAACAGTTTGACCTAATTGTTACAGGGGATAATCATCAAAGTTTTACATACCAATTAGACAAAAGACTGCTTGTTAATTGTGGATCACTAATGCGCCAAGATGCTTCACAAATAGAATTTTCTCCTAAAGTATGGCTTTACTTCGCTTCTACAAATGAAGTTACACCAATAATAATACCTCATGATGCCGATGCAGTTACAAGAGAACATCTCAATGTAGAAACAGACGAACGGGATGAAAAATTAGAGGCATTTATAAATACAATAAAATCTGATGAAAACAATAACTTCCTAAGTTTTGAAGATAATATCAAAAGATATTTATCTACAATAAAAGTAAATAAAGAAGTAAAAATAATAATAAATAAAAGCATTGATCTCCAAGAGTTATAGATGTACTACCAAAAATATAAATAAAATGAGAGTAAGAAAAAAAAGCAAACAAGAACGTTTTCCATTAAGAAAAGAAATCGAAAACGACGTAGTAGCATTCAACAAAGTTTTAAAACCTGTTGTAAAAACACTTCCATTGTATGAATTACTATGCTGTTGCCACCCCCTTTATAGGGCTAATTATGCAAGAAAACTCGAAAAAGCAGGGTATTTTGATTCAAAAACTACTAAAGAGTTTACAACCGATCCAACTTTATTTTCAACATTATAAAAGTAAAAAAAATGACAGAAAACGAATTATTACAATTAAAAAAACGAATTGATGATTCCAAACAAGATGTTGCACAACTTAAAGGAAAGAAGCAAGCACTATTAGGAAGATTATCTGATGAATGGGGGTGTACAACTATTAAAAAAGCAAAAGTTGTACTTGAAGATAAACGCAAAGAATTGAACGATATAACGGAAAGAATTAATGAAAATTTGAGTAAACTTGAAAAGTTATTAAATCAAAATGGAAACTAAAGATTTAAGACGGAAGCTGGAACAATTAAAGGGGGCTAAAAAAGAAGTGATGAATAACATCACATTGGAGTTTGAAAAGGTAGAGGGCCTTAAAAAAAGTCTTAAACACCATAAACAAGCAAAAGAAATAATAAATCAGATAGGTTTAAAAACACAAAGTCAGCTTCAGTATAATATTAGCAGTATTACCACACTTGCATTAAAAGGGATTTTCAAAGATAAAGATGCTTATGAGTTAAAGGCAGAATTTGTTGAACGAAGAGATAAGACAGAGTGTGATCTTTTATTTGTAAAAGGTGAAAATACTTTTAATCCTATTACTTCAAGTGGTGGAGGTGCAATAGACGTTGCATCATTCGCTCTAAGAATTGTAAGCTGGAGTATGGAATTTCCTCATTTGCAAAATGTAATTATACTTGATGAACCAATGCGTTTTCTCAGTGTTGATTTGCAAGAAAAAGCAAGCAGAATGATAAAAGAATTATCAGATAAATTAGGGTTGCAATTTATAATTATTACACACGAACAGGAACTCACTACCTACGCAGACAAAATATTTGAAACTAAAATTAAAAAAGGGGTAACAAAAGTCACTGAATTATGAGCACAAAGGATTATATTATGGAAACAAATGAAAATGTATTGAAGGCAATCAACTTTTCATTTTCAGAAGAACTTGATCTTGGTCAATTTGTAATCAGCTCTAACCAATTTTATGAAGGATTATTCGCGCGTAGAGTTATAATGTACTTCAAAACAAAAATATTAGGACAGGAAAATATCCAAAAATATGAAGTATCAATAGAAATGCCTAAAAATTGGTGGAATCATTTTAAGAAAGACTGTTTGCCATTTTTAAACGTGAAGACAAAAACAATCAAAAAAGTAATTACATTTAATCACATTGCATTAATGCCAAAAATTAACTACAAACCGAATGAAGATAAAATTATAATGTACTCAGAAAAAATTAAAGAAGAATGAAATGAAACGGCCAATTCTTAATAAACAGGAACGGTTTTATTTAAACTATGTACCTCACTGCACTTATTCAGCTTGTCTAAGGCTTTTTCTTGCCCGTAAACGCTTTATTCGTGATCTAATTAGAAAGTGGAATAAACAATTTAAAGAATTAAAATATCTAATAATTAATTTAAAAATTAGAAAAAGGACATTTAATGAATTTAAATGGATTTTATTAGTTCTTTTAACAGGTAAAGTACCAAAACCAAAACTATTTAAAGGTAAAACTATTTCTAAAATTAAAAAAATAAAACCACCAAATCTAAAAAGAGAATTTTTACCAACAACAGATTGGATTGATAGATTAATACAGAAAAAAATTCTAAAATAATAAAAGCATGAAAAAAGGAGATCAAACAAGAATTTGTAAATACACACAACTTGACAAAGCAATTGTATCTTACTTTTTTACAGGTAAAGAATATATAAGTAAAGAAAAAAGAGAAATTATTGAAAATGCAATTAAGGACCTTAAAATTGAATACACTCCAAAACAAACACAAATAAATTTACGACCAATTAAAAAAAGCAGAACTGACATATATAATAATTTACCTCGTGGTGCTATTACTAAACTCGCAAATGAATTTAATTTCTCATACCCAAAAATAATACGAATCCTTTGTAATGAGACTAAACAAGAATATAATGAAATTATAAAAAAAGCAGAATTAATGGCAGCAATAAATATTTGGAAAACAAGATTTTGTAAATATAAAAGTGAATTGAATTGGGAGGATGTGTAAAATAATTTACAAATAATATAAACAAAGATGGGGGCAACTGACCCCCACCTAAGAATCACAAAACAATAAAAACAAAAGAAACACCACACCTTATTATTTTATTAAAATACCACCTGTAAAACCAGCAACAGCCCATACCCACGGTTTTTCATACCATTTTAATTTAGTAGATACTGTTACAGATGTTGCCTTCATACTTTCAATATTTGGATTATGAATATTGGCAGTCACTACAATTTTATTTTTAGGTTTATCCACCAATAAATCCATATTTAATAAGTACGTATATTTAAAATCCAACTTTTTATTCTCTATTTTAGCATCAAATAAAGTAAGGTAAGTATCCGTCCAATCTTTTACTTTTTGATATTGCAAGGTATCAATTCCATCAATTGAATCTTTTACAATATAAAATGTATCAATTACATTAGTTTGACCTTCCCCAAATGTTTGTATTTCCATTTGTAAAGCAGAAACAAGATTTTTTAATTTTATATTCTGGTCTCTTAAATCCTGCTTTTCAATTCCCATTATTTCTAATGATTCTTTTAAATTTCTTTTATCAACCTCAATGGATTCTACTTTTGAAATTAGTTGCCCATTTTTCGTTACGTAGGTCAATACAGAATCTTTCATTTGTGCCAATTCAACGGCTTGTAATTGTGCTGTTTTCTTATACTGGTTAATTTTCATACCAATAATAACAGATGCTATCGCTATAATGATAAGCCCTATTCCTATCCAAATTGCTACTGTCTTTGTCATTTCAATTTGATTTTCTGTTTTTAATTTCATTTCAAATAATTTTATGTATCTATATCTTTTACATCATTGGTCTTTTGTATAAATTTGGCCTTTGTGTAACTTTCACCTACTTGATATCCACCTATCAAAACACCCATTAATCCAAGCCCGGTATAAACTGCCTCTGGCATAGCAAAGAAAAAACCTAAATACATACCAATAGCAGCATTGATAGCACCGAACCAAGTTAGTTTCATTCTTGTTTGAGTTACTCTTTGCTTTTTTACATTCATTTAATCTACCTCCTTAAAATTTCCTTTAACAGTGATTTTACTATGTAATAAATACATTTTCAAATCATCTAATTTATCAACGATACGATTTTCTGATTCTTTTTGTAATCTTTCTAATCGCTCAAAAGTATTTTCATTTTCCTCATTCTGCATTTTAATGTCATTTTTAATAGTATTAATTTCATTTTCCGCATGAGACAAACGCTTTCTGTCATATTGCCATGTAACGAAAGATGCTAAAACTGCAAGAAAAGCGGTAAAAATGGAAATAATTGTAACCGCCAATCCGTCTATCTTTTCAAAGAATGTTTGTTGTTGAATCATTTTGACCTCCCTTCTTTTTATGCAACATCACTTATTAAATTTATATTCTGACCTCTTATTATCCTTCCAGTAAAAGGTTGCAAAACAAAATCGCTACTTATAGGAGTTCCATCTGGGTCTTTAGCAGTTGCACCATGCAAATAAAACATTTTAGATGCTTTTGTATTATTATAAAACACATCCGCCGTTTCACCAGAATCCATTGCTGTTCCGTCAAATACAGAATTGGCATCTTGTCCTGTGGTAGTTTTCCAACTTGCAAAATTCATACTGGAGCCTTGTCTAAAAACAAGAGTTGCATAAGAATGATAATATTCATTCCTATCATAAATGGGTGTGGCCGAATCATTTACTGCCATGTGTTGAGGTTTATCCGTCCACCATACATAATCATAAAGACCATCCTCAGCAAAAAATACATTATCATAATAGTAAGAATTTCCATTTTCACCAGAGGACCTTGCACCTACCACAAAATCAAAAAGTTTGTTATACTGGCAAGTTACACTATCTCCAAAATGAATGTAAAGTCCACATACTACATGAGCAATAATATTATATTGTATAGTAACTCCAGTAGTTTCATTATCCATATAAATTCCGTATGCCTGATCATAAGTTGCAGTAAATCCATTAGGATTACCATGTACATTTAATACAATATTATACATTACCTCTGATCCGGAAGAAGCAGTTGGTACTCCAGCATTGTATGTATAAATAGCCCCACCATCATCTACTACTTGGCAAGCACCATCTATAAAATTATATTTAATCATCCCAAGCCCTCTCCAATTTATACCAGCATAACCTACATCTAATATTGTATTATACCTAACAGTTGGATTATTATTTCTTAAATAAATACCTGTGCCATAGTTATCCCCTGCATATACCGTTTTATTTATATCTTCAAGTTGTCCTATTCGTTCAATGGTATTATCTTCAATAGTGACTGATGAACCACCTAAACACCTTATTCCACCTCCAGTTTGATAGATATAGTTATTTGTAAATGTCCCACCAGACGATCCATTGGAAACATAAATGCCATATAAATCTGGACTCATTATTTTAGTGTTATCTACTTTGATAGATGTGCCTAAATTTACATAAACCCCAGTATTTCCACTATGAAGAATTTCAAGATTTTCTATATCTACATAACTTTTACTGTTAATATAAACACCATAATCAAGAATAGATGCTCTAACAGTATAATTATCCGGGTGGTCCCCATTTGGAGTCCATACATACAATAAATCAGTAGAACTATCGTAAAACCATTCTCCGGCTTCTGTTAGAAACACAAGTTTATTAGTTAAGAAAAACCCTTCACCAACCCCTAAACTATAAGTAGGGGCTGATTCCAAAGTGATTGTTTGAGAACTTGAAGTCGTCACTTGTTTATGAAATATTGTATATGCCGAAGTTCTTCCTACCCATGTAGCTCCTGTATAATTTATTCCAGAATCCAAACTTGTACTTGTAAACTGAGTGGTTGAATTTACAGTAGTGATATTAAAATAACCTGTATTTGGATATCTTGCCAAACGCATTCTTACTCCATCAATAAATAATTGCTTTACATCCGATGTAATTGTGGCTTTATAAATATTCCCAGAATGTAAAGTCCAACCAGTAACAGGAACAGAACTATATATTTTAGGCTTAAATCCAGTTCCATACGCACTTATTTTAATTCTACTTACATTTGTACCTGATGAAGGTACAGTTATCGCCCCATCAAATTCATCACTTGCCTTTAATGCAACAACATCTCCTGGACTTAAACTTGCTGCATTCAATTGAGCTAAACTCCACGGAGTTATTGGAGATAGTCCATTATCTGTACCAGAAGCATCAGCAGATACATAATAATCAGCCTCAGTTAAAAAAGTTTCCTCTTGATCCTCTCCACCCCCAGTGTCAGGAACAACTTCAAGATATTTTCTTTTTCTTCTTTTACGGTTTATATTTGCACCTAAAAACATCATTTAACTCCAATTTATATATAATTTACCTCCCCCAGAACCATATAATTCAGCCCTATCATCTGATGTCAATATACCATTAAAAAACGCAGTTTGTGAAATAAAAGCATTAGGGTCTAATATTCCAGTATCTAATGTACCAATCCTAAACTGTGAAGCTGTATCAGATGTATTGGTTATTTCCACACCCTCATAAGTATTGGTTACATCTACATCGTTTACATATATTTTACCAGAATTAGCATTTCCTTGTCCATCATAAGTAAATATAATATGCTGCCATCCAGCAGTAGTTGTTATAACCCCAGCATCGGAAACATAAGTAATTTTAACATCTGCATCCCCTTCCTCAAAAACATCTATTTTAATAGTACCTGGATTACCTGTAACATACATATTCCATTCTCCAACATTAGAAGTAAGATTTATTTTTGATCCAATAGCATAAGGGCCTGTTCCTAAAGATGTAAAATCTACCCAAATCGAATAAGAAAAAGATTTACCCCCTCCAGTCCTTAATAGAACATTATCTGCATGATAAGCAACAGGATTAGTGCCAGCAACAAATCGAATAGAATTTGCTAAATTTGTAGGAGCACCACCATTATATGAATATGGATTTTCCAAAGTTAAATCCAATCCATTTGAAGTTTCATCTGCTAATACTGTTCCTGATGTTTCTGCAAATTCCCAACAACCCACACATTTTGCAGTTAATCCTGTAACAACAGTTTGTTGTCGCAATATTCCCGGTAATAATGCATTCCTTTTCATTATGTAGTTCCTCCAAATAATAACCAAGTATCTGTACTTATTTTTATCAAACTTAATCCAGCATATTGCCCTGCACTTTTACTTCCACCATAAGCATTAATCGTTACTCCAGAACCGGGAGTTACTGTTATCTGCCCTGCTCCTAACTGTGCTATCGTAATAGGAATACCTACTTCAAAGGCTACACTACTATTTGGAGGAACAGTTAATGTAATTGCCCCGGCATTATTACAAGTTACTAACTTACTGGAATCAGTCAGCACCAAAGTATAAGTTGTACCAGTTTGTGCATTTATTAAATAGGGATCACCACTTACATCAGAATAAGCTATATAAAGATTGCTACCCATTCTTTTATAACTTATTACAGTTTTAGCATTTGCAGCAGAGTTTATTCTGTATCCAGTAGGAGCATTTCCGGGAACATAAACAACTGTTAATCCAGTATGGGCAATAGCACTTATACCATATCCACCAGTAGCATTTTGAATTACTTCAATCTCACCTGCGCCACCATCTTCAACATTAGATAAAGTATAAGTTGTAACATTACCTGTTAATGTAATAGTTGCATTGTTTCCATTTGCAAAATCTTGCGTAGGCGTTGCTGAATATGTTATTGATTGTGGTGCAGTCCAGATATCTGCTCCTTCACCTTGAGCTCCTTGTGGTCCCTGCGCCCCCTGATTACCTTGAACTCCTTGTGCTCCATCGTTCCCTTGAGCCCCAGTAGCGCCTTGAGCCCCAGTAGCGCCTTGAGCGCCAGTAGCGCCTTGAGCGCCAGTAGCGCCTTGAGCTCCCTGAGCTCCAGTAGCTCCTTGTGTTCCAGTTGCCCCCTGAGCGCCTTGAGCTCCTTGAGGCCCAACATCTCCATCAGCACCTTGTGGTCCAACAGTCCCTTGAGGACCTTGTACTCCAGTAGGCCCTTGTGCTCCAGTAGTTCCTTGAGGTCCTGTTAATCCTTGAGTTCCTTGCGGCCCTTGATCTCCCACAACCTTTCCTAAATTCAATGTTGCCATAACTATATGTTTTAATAAGTGTAAATCAAATCACCGTTACCATCGATTGACAATGGAGGAGGGGTCTCACCATCCTCATAATACAAAATAAGATCACCGCTACCATCAATTTCAAATGAAAACAAACCTCCACCATCTTCTCCTTGAGGCCCTTGAGGTCCTTGATATCCCTGTGTACCTATGTCTCCTTGTGGGCCTTGCGCTCCTTGCGGTACAATAATACTATTCGTTCTTGCCCTATTTCCACCAGCCATTTCTAATCCTCCTTCATTATATTTTTTCTAAAAAAGCCTCCACATAACTTATGTTATACTGTTTATGCCATTCAGTTGGAAAATATGTTCTTAATGAACTTTCAAAAAATTTGATATTCATATTACGAATATACTGCATCTGCTGTGGACGTGTCCAATACCAAAAAGCATTTTCATTCCAAAAACTTACATGAGTAGGGTCTTGAAAAGCACCACGACCATCAGTTGACGGAGTAAAACTTAAAAGTACCCCACCCGGAGCAAGCACGCGATGAATTTCACTAATAATAAATTGCTTATCATTCAAATGCTCTAAAGCATCATAAGCACGAACAATTCCACAACTATTATCTTTCAATGGGATGCCTTTATTTAAGTCTGCAATAATATCCCCGTTTTCAAGATCAATACTCGTAAAACCAGCAGGTTTACTAAAACCACCACATAAATCAATTTTAGCCAAACCATTTATAGCCGAAAATCTGAACGCCAAATTATAAATATCCCTATAATAAAGCTCTACTGATTTTTTCTGTATCTCTGCATTTCTTTGCAACCAAGTATTTTCTCCAGTAATTCGATAAATATAAAGAACCTCTGGAATATGCCTAAATTCAGTGACCATGTACAAACGGTGCATTAAATCCAAATCATCACAAATTTCCAACTTTTCATCGTGACCACCAATAAAATCATAAATAGATTTTCTCCATGCCCTTACATGGTCTGGAGCATACCAAATGTGACCTAATCTTCCGGGCGTTAAAGGCATACTATACATAGCAGTTAATTGTTTTCCCTTCCAGTCAAATTTCCTATGTTTCCAGCCCCAAAATGGGTCGTAAGGGATAAAGTTTTTAGCTAATTTAGCATTGTCGGAATAAACAAACCCCACTTGTTTATTTCCAAATGCCAAAGCCACCTTTTCTAAACAATCTGGTGTAATTAAATCATCATGGTCAACTTCGACAATCGCTTCACCTTCTGCATAACTACACGCCTCTTTTTTCAAAGCTCCTACTGCCGTTGATTCAATTTTACTTTGAATAATACGTATTCTATCATCTACATTTAATGGAGTGTACATTGCCCCATTATTAAGCAAAACAATCCATTCCCAATCTTGGTAGCTATTCTCCAAAATCGAACTTTCTAATTCTCTCAAGAATCTCGGATTGTTGGTTGGTGTAATAATTGTTAATTTCATGATTAAAATTTTTAAATTATTTATTGTTTTTATCGTGCAATCATAACAGTGCCATTATCATAAGCACTACCATCAATTTCAAGTGTCCATACATAATTCATTTCAGGGCAATTATACCCATTATATGTACCATTCCACGGATAAAGATGATAATTATTGATTTTTTCATAAAGTTTAGTTCCTCCGGAAACAAACCCTCCTCCATAGCTAAAACCTCCGGGGGGTGCAAAAATAGACATTTTATGAATTGAATAATATTCAAGATTTAAAACTTCAAAATAATCGTGTACACCATCACCATTAGGTGAAAAACCTTCTGGAACAAAAATTTCTTTAGAAGCATTATCTGGTCCATAATTGCGAAATCTCTTCATACTATTTGCCGGAGCATAACTACTGTTATTATACCCCGGATCAAAATAAGTTGAATTAGCATAAGAAAAACAAGCTAATAAATTATTTGCAATATCCCCAGCATGATCTTCAACCGCAGCCAATACGTCAGTTAAACTAAATGTATTAGTATCAGGAACACTTACTGCCATATCATCTTCTATTATAATTGGTGTACAATTTACGAAAATATAAATTAAAAATACAGACAAAACTCTTTTCATTTTTTTTCTAATTTTTTAATCCTTTCTTCCAGCCTTGCTACCTTAGCAACCAAATAATCAATGTATGCTACCTGTTTACCACCTTTACCATCTTCATAAATCAAATTAGGGGCAACTTTTTCAACATCCTCTACTGTAATACCGTATCTTATCCTTTTTGTATTGTCATCTTTAAAATAAAATTGGTAAATTGGAATTTTATCAAACCTTTTAAGATTCATTATTTTCTTTATTCCAGCTTTCAGTTTACGCATGGAATTAAGAATAAAATTAGATGCTGTTACCGTAATATTTGACGTTATTCCAGTATTAGCAATTCTAAATCTTTCAGTAGTACCTAATCTAAAAGCAACAGATTGACTTGTACTATATGATTGAATATATGTATTACTATCTGAACCTACAAACATTATTCTAACAGGGTTTCCACCAGTAGTTTTACCCCATAAAGACATATCGTTAGTATCCATCATTATGCCATACCCAGAATCTCCACCAGTACCTATTACTTCTAAATAATGTCCAGAATTGGTTGTTTTTCCTATCGATATTTTATTGGTTGATGTTGTAGGACGAATAAAACCAGACCCCTGAGTCCATTTAGAATCTACCGGGGCATTTACTTCTATTATCTTTCCTGATGAATCAACTGCTAACCATTTTGTAGGAGTGCCGGTAAAAGTCCCTGAACCATATTTACCTAACCGTAAGGAACCATTATTTATAAAATTAAATATTTCTATTCCTCCAGCTCCTATTGTTAATGCTTCATAGGAAGAGCTTATATTATTTACAGAAATCAATAACCCACTTCCGCTTGTACTATTGTTAGATAGTGATGCAAGATAATGTGCAACTGTTTTTTGTATTGATAAGGCATAAGTTGATTGTGAATTTACCCCTATGCCAACATTACCGGCTGAATAATGAATACCATAAGTATCAGGTATCCAATATGAATCAGCACCACCCGGTACACCTTGATATCCTTGATAACCTTGATATCCTCTTGCTCCCTGATAACCTTGATAACCTCTTAATCCTTGTACACCTTGATAACCTTGATAACCCCTCGCTCCTTGAGGTCCAGTAGCTCCGGTTGATCCCTGAATACCTTGCACTCCCTGAGCTCCTGTTGATCCCTGAGCTCCTGTTGATCCCTGTGGTCCAGTCACCCCTTGAGGTCCAGTATCCCCAGTAGCTCCAGTAGCCCCCTGATAACCTTGATAACCTCTTAATCCTTGTACACCTTGATAACCTTGATAGCCTCTTAATCCCTGAGTACCTTGAGGTCCTTGTGATCCAGTTGGCCCTTGATCTCCTTCAATTCCTTCCGGTCCTTGATGTCCTTGAGGTCCTTGCGATCCTGTATATCCTTGAAATCCTCTATCACCTTGAACCCCCTGATCCCCTGTTGCTCCCTGAGCACCTGTCGCTCCCTGAGCACCTTGAGCACCTTGTGATCCAGTTGCCCCTTGAGCTCCAGTAGCTCCCTGTGCTCCGGTTGCTCCTTGATTTCCTTGAAAACCTTGATGACCCTGATACCCTTGAGGACCCCTAATTTCTCCAACATCGTTCCAACTATCACCATCCCAAACCCACAAATGACCTGTATCATTTGTAATATAAGCATCACCAACACCCCCACCATAAGAACTCGGCCATCCCGGAAGATTTGTTGAAGTAGTAACAGAACCAAGAATACTTACTCCAGCTCCAGTATCTCCTTGATAACCTTGATTTCCTTGTGTACCTTGATAACCTTGAGGTCCTTGCGATCCTGTTGTACCCTGCGATCCAGTAGTTCCCTGATAACCTTGAGGACCTTGACTTCCTTGAGGTCCCTGAGAACCTGTTGTACCCTGTGATCCAGTAGTTCCCTGATAACCTTGAGGACCTTGAGGGCCTTCTACAACTGGAGCAAGTGTTATTTCATCCCCAACATCAATTTCAACTTTAAATCCATTAGGAGTACCCCATCCACAAGATAACCTTACTTCCCCTATACTCCAAACTTCCGGATCAGGCAACGTGATTAACAAACCAGAAGTATCAGGGGATAAAAAATATTCAGCCCCCGGTGTACCAAGTCCGGGAATAAATCCATCAGCTACAAATTTAAAATCATCTTGACTTAAAACTTCTGAAACAACCCCACAAGCCTGCGCATTAGTGGCATTATTCGCTCTCGCTAAAACATAAGATGTTCCATTGTGTCGTATTACATTACCAAACGATAATCCATGATTTTCTTGAAAAACTGTAATACTTATTGTACCAGATTCTCCTTGCACTCCCTGAGCTCCTTGTGCGCCTTGTGC
>CAZCLJ010000001.1:24834-40243 GCA_964499465.1 uncultured Hyphomicrobiales bacterium | reverse complement strand
GTCCCTGCGCCCCTTGTTGCCCCTGAGTTCCAATAGCACCTTGCACACCTTGACTTCCCTGAGCTCCTTGAGCACCTGTTGCACCTTGATCTCCAGTAGCTCCTTGATTTCCTTGTGTGCCTTGATAACCTTGAGGTCCCTGATCCCCATCAATTCCTTGTACACCTTCCGCCCCCTGTTGCCCCTGATAACCTTGTAAACCTTGACTTCCTTGAGGTCCTGTTGCTCCTACTGAACCTTGAATACCTTGAGCTCCAGTAGCCCCTTGATACCCTTGATGACCTTGTGGACCTTGAGGTCCTTCAATAACAGGTGTAACAGTTATTTCATCGCCAACATCAATTTCAATTTTTAACCCTTTGTTCGTACCAAATCCTATAAACTGACGAACTTCTCCAATATTCCAAACTTCTGGATCAGGTAATGTTTTAATTTCACCAGCTACACTTGGTGACAAAAAGTATTCACTACCAGCTACCCAATCTGCATGGTAATAAAAACCTTCACTTTGAAACCTAAAATTATTAGCATCTATTATTTCTACAACAACACCTACTGTCTGTGCATTTTCAGGTGAATCCGCTTGTGCAAGAACATAAGATGTACCATTGTGCCTTATTGCTTGTTTTACAGAAAATCCATGTAACGTTTGTGTTACTAATTTAGCATGTAATGGATGAAACCCTTTATTTGGTTCAGCTTGATCTCCTGTTCCGTAATAATGATCATTATCCAGAATTTCTTCATCATTAACTAATGTTATTGGGGATAATGCTGTTCCTTCTCCAGTAACTGACATATCAGTTTTTGAACCGGGTAATTCAAGCATTTTAGCATCTACCTCTATTTTCAAACCTTTGGTAGTTACATATCCTATACACTGCTCAATATCTCCAGCAACTAATGAAGCTGATTTAACAACGGCCCCTTCTTCTGTTGGCGAAAGAAAATAATAATCACCTTCTTCTAAATCATATAAAGTTTTTAATGTATTATAAATATCAGTATCACTACGTATAAAATCATCACTTATGTACTTAAATTCATCCTCATTTAAAACTTCTGCTACAATACCGATAGCTCTTGCATTTTCTGGAGTATTAGCTTGTGCTAAAACATATTTTTGAGTAGTTAAATCATATCTAATAATCTTCCCTACTTCAAGCCCATGTGCTTCTTGAAACACCCCATCAAATACCAAAGGGGATTCATCAATACCAGATAGTATTAAATTTTTTAATGGGATATTTTCAAGAGGGTCTAATGTAAGTGGTGTATTGATTATTTCAATTAAACCACATTCAACAGAACCAATTCTATAATCTTTCGATATTTCGATAATAGTGTAAACTTTTCCTTCTATGGAAAGTAAATTGTTGAATTTTATTGTGTGGCTTCTATCATGTATCGTACATCTAAGATAATTTTTATATTTCTGCCTATTTGTAATTACATTCTTAGCGTAAATAAACAAAATAGGAGCATCCTCAGTACCCCCGTATGAACGCCATGTAGAAGTTATTGCATCTGTACTATCAAAGAAAGAATTTATATGTGTTTCTGGCGCTGCTCTTTCATCTGATAATGAAAATGGATCAATGTAATCTGAAAAATAAATATCAGTCTCAAAAGTTTCATAACCATTAGTTTGTTTCAATACATACCTTGAATCCTCAACAGATTTATCAGCATCCCCACTTCGATCATCTGGCACATACCCAGATGGCCTTCTTACTCCTGAAGTTGAACCGGGCCTCCTTCCAATACTGGAATTATCTGTACCGCCTACGGAACCCGTAGCTCCACTTCTTCCCCTAATATAGTTAATCTTTGGATTTACTGTTACCGTTAAATTAGATAACTCAATATTCATATCAGTATAAAACCCCTTTTGCACAACGAAAGATATTCTTATATTGTGCAAACCATCTTTTGTTATTATTGCCGTTTTTTCTTCAAAAGTTATTTCTTTATTTCTTATTTTTACATCAATTGGAAAATAAGAAGGATCACTCCAAGTATCATTTGGCCTTTGTATTTCCAATTTAAAATAAAGATTTACATTACTTTTAATAGCACTTGAAAAAGATAAAATGTTATACTGAAAAGAAATAATTAAAGTATCACTATTGCTTATTTTTGGTACATTAATAGGTGCTGTAAAAATAAAATTAGGCAAATTAGCAGCAGTTCTTGACTGTCCATCTTTTGTAAGAGTTATTTTCTTCCCATCTTCCGGATCGATTACAGCCGTAGTAAAATTACTAAATGTTAATGAACTCCAATCTCCTCTAAATATTACAGTATCAACTGCCGTATATTTTTTGTTTATATACGCATACTTTAATGGATGTATTTTTTGTTCCTCAATGTAATTATTAAATTTATATGCTGAAACATCAATAATGTTATTAACAGCTACCCTACTCACAAATGACAAGTCCCAACCAAATGTAAAAATAAAGCTATTTACCTCATGTATGTTTGTAATATAGTAAAACCCACCTTCCTGCCTTAAAACTGCGTTAAACGGCTTGAGAACCTTTTCTATGACCTCATAACAAGACTCAACCTCGTCACTTATATATTCCTTTACAAAAGCAGAAGTATCAATGTAAATTTTATCGAGTACACATTCAGTAGATAACATTCTATTTACTTCGTATGTATTCAATTGTATTTTAAAATCAAAATTAAGAACTGTTCCTGCAATTGGTGTCAATGCTTTTTTAATTACAGAAAGAATTGATATTCTACTTAGAATTAATTCATCATTTTCATCTTTAAAATCAAAATGATCTAAGTCACTAAATCCATCATTAGCTGGTAACTCGATTTCAATAAATGGTGGATTAGTTTCATATCGTTTTACTAAATTTTCAGGTTTCACATACCCCCTGAAACGTATAGCATCAGTTCCGTCAAGAAGCTCTAAAACATAATCCTGATATTTACTTTCAAAAATATAATTAATTAAATCCACATCTTCCCGTGGCAACAAAAAAGAAAATGTCAATTCTTGCCCTTGAATAACTGTATTTTCTAAACTGTTTTTATCACCACCACCATGACGAATATTTACAGGATTAGCAGCAGCGTTTTGAATAGTGTACAACGTATCTGTTTCACCCGGACGGTAAATATTGATTTTAAATAAATTATCCTCAATATCATAAAATCTATATTCAAATCTTACTGCCATAATTAATAACTATTACCTACTCTACGTTCCTCTTCCTTAACTACATAATAAAGGTCCCTACCTTTAACCTTCCATTCACCATCAAGTTTTATTTTTGTTATCCTTCGTTCAAACTCTGGTAATTTATGAGGTGGAATTACCGTTTCACCACTTGATAACATTGCTGGATAACTATCATTTGGGTAACCCGATGGTACTATCCCCCCTTTGGCCATCTTTGCCATGTTCTTAGCTTTATTCATTGATTGTAATGCCATCATTACAGCCCCAAGAAATAAAGGAATCATTAAAACCATTGCAGGTCCAAACGATGCACCTGTCTCTACTGCCTTTGCAACAGCATTACCGGAACTTGCAACAGCATCCCCAGTAGATGCAGCAGCACTCACGGCAGATGCAGCCGCTTCTGCCAATTTACCCTGTACAACCTTATCAGATGCCTTTTTTCTGAACATGCTTAATACAAGTTCCTTTAAAATAGCTTTTATAATATCATTTAGAACACCTAACGCAATTTTACCCATATTTTCCCAAGCATCCTCAACACCCATCATACTCTTACCAATTTCCATTAGCATATCAACCATTCCATCCTGTGCAGATGTTAAAGCCTCAGCTTCTATTTTTGCCTTAGATAAAGCCATACTATATTTATTGACATTACCTACCCAATTTTCAATACCCTCTTGAGAATTTCCTAATGGGGCTGATAATGCTTTTCTTAACCCTTGTTCCAGTAACCTTACCTTTTCATTCATCAAATCTGCGTGTGGACCAAGGACTTTTAATTTTTTATCAATTTCATCTAATTGCCCTTGTATTTCTTTAGAATACTCAGAATTGGCCCATTCATTAAATAAAGCAATTAAACCTTCCAAATTTTTACGTCCATCTGTTCCAAGTAAATGAATAGATTCTTTTAGAACGTCTATAATCTTGTCAAACTTATCCAATGCCTTACCAGAATCATACAATGAATTTGTTAACCCCATCTGACTAAACTTCCAAGTATTTGCCATAGATTGAGCAGCCATCATTGTTTGTTCCAAATCTACGATATTAGAATCATTCTTATCAATCGTATCCTGTTGTTTCAACCAAGTTTCTGTAAGTTGACGCTCCTCTTGTTCCAATCTTTTAATAGCCTCAACAGCTAATTCAAGAGTTTCAACCTTACTCTTGATATTAGTAACAAATGCACTGCCTATTTTTATATTTTTTTCCTCTGCCTTTGCAATAGCATCTAAAGCATTTTGATAAATATCAAGTTTTTCAGAAGTAACATCAATAGAATCACCAAATAATAATTGACTTCTTTCAAGAACACGTAAAGCCTCATCAACATCTTTACTTACCTTACTCATCGTAATAGTATTATCCTTTTTAAACTTTTCAGTCAATTTATGTAATTCAGCAAATCTCTTAATAGCATACTGTACTTGTTTATCAGTAATTGGTATTTCATTATCTTGTGCCTTCTGCAATATACCCTCCAAAATATTATACTCTTCTTTCAAAGGATCAAAAGCAGCACCAAATAAACTTTTTCCTTTACTCAAACGATCAGGAATACTGCTTATTTGTTTTTCAATATCTGTCAAATCTACATTGATTTTTAATGTAGGCAATAATGACTGAATATTTTCATAACTCCTTTTAATCTTCTGAACATCTTCATCAGATAATTCAATATTTGTACTTGTATTTATTGACTCCAATGCTTTTTTGTATATTTCAGCTTGCTCAGTGAGCTTTTTGTATATTCGTTCTGTTTCTGGTAAATCCGGAGCCCATAATAGCTGTTCTTGAATTTCAAGATTAGCTAAAGACTCTTCAATCGTTTGTTTGATTTTGTTCATTTCAATGTTAGCATGAATTTGAACTTCAATAGGTTCAAATAATGCTTCAAGTTGTTTAACAGCATTTTCAGAATCCGTTATAATTGTATCCAAAACTGAAACATTTTTCTTAACTGTTTCATCTAACTGTTTTCTTCTTTCATCATATAAACTTGCATACTCCTTCCTCTCTCTTTTAGTAGCAGCACTTACAATAGATTCTCTATATTCAGTTAATTTAGAATCAGTTTGTATTAACGTTGAATAATAGTCTCTTTGATCCCTTGCATTGTTTACTATCTCTTTATTTAAATCGATTTGCAATTTAATGTTGTTACGATATTTCTGTACTGATGCATCTAAATTCTTATCGTGTTCCTTAATCACTTTATTAATTTCCTTTTCATAAGCCTCCTGCGTTTTACCATCTTTTACAATTTTTGCAACAGCATTAGCTTTTTCTTCCGCTGATAATTTAACAGCATTTTGATATTGTTTTTCTGCTATATTTATTTTACCAATTTGTGTTTGAGCATAATCAAATTGTTTCTTAGTTATATCAGTAAGTTTACTTCTGTCCTCTAACTGTTCCTGAATATATTTTTTACTTGCCTCATACTCTTCCTTATGTTTCTTTATTTGTGCATCTCTCGCATCATTCATTCTGTCAGAGTGTCCCATATACCCAAGTACAAAGCTGCGCTGATGCTCTTCAATCATCTTCGTCCAATGTAACTTAGCATTTGCTCCATTTCTTACTTCTTCCTGATATTTCTTTTCCAAATCAATCAAACTTTCCTGTAATACTTTAATTCTTATTTGTTCCTCCAAACTTGAATTATAAGCATCAATAGCATCTTTAGCCTCCTTTGTATGTAAAGTACCCAAACGTATGTTTCCAAGATATGTAGGGGATATTTCATTTATTTTTTCCATTGCCTCCAGTCTCATTTTTCTGGACAATGCTTCATTATTTGCAACAGTCAGGTAAGCGTTCAGAGCCCCGGTTTCAGTTGCAAGTAATTTAGCCGTTTCATTTTTTACTCCATTTTGTAATTTTTCTAATTCAGTTAGTTTAGTTAATTCTTTAACTACATAATAAATAGCGGCTCCCAAAGCAATCCAACCTAATACTGGAACAGCTCTAATACCTGATAAAAATGCAGAAAATCCAGCAGCAGCACTATTCGCAGCAACAGTAGTACTATTCAATATTTGTACATTCTTTAATTGTGCAGCATTAAATTGTTTAGTCATTAAAAGTGATGCACCAGTTGATGCATAAAATTTAGAGTTAGCTAATCTTGCCCTCTCCGCAGCAACAGCTTGTGCATTTAAAATCACCGTAGCTTGTCTATCCACTTCGGCCTTAGCCCTTGCAGCAGCAGCAGCTAAAACATCTGCCCTTTGTTTTCTGTAAGCAGCCGTAGTTGCAGCCATAGTTGCTTCTGCCTCTGCATTCGTAACAACTATCTGAGCCTTTTTAAAAGCATTATTAGCAGCTATTGATTGCGTTTGCAATCTTGTATAAGCATCACTCGTCTTTAATGCAGATGCTAATTTAATTTCAGCATTGGCAGCATTACTATTCGCAATCGTAGCTTTTCCTTTTGCCTTAGCTACCATTAATTCAGCAGCAATATATTTGGATGATGCTGCATTGGCAGATGTTCTTGCAGCAGTAGCAGCAGCGGCAGCGGCAGCAGATTTTCTTTCAGCATTCGCTAAAGTTGTAGTTGTAACTACCTGTGCAGATTTACTTGCTATATTACCTTCATTGACTATTTTCTGTGCTGTCATCGCAGCCGTTTGTTTTTCAATCGCAGCCGTTTGTGCATTTATTGCTGCCGTTTGCAAAGCAGTTTGTGATGTAGTAAATCCAAATACAGTACCTATTCCTTTAACTATTGTAATAACTCCAGCAAGTAATGCCGCTAATGGACCTACCGTGGTTATGAGTAAAGCAGTCTTTACTATAAAATTCTGCTGTCCCTTAGTCAATCTATCAAACCAATCAGCAACATTTTCAAATTTTTCAGCCAAACTTTCCAAAAATGGTATTAAAATTCTTGCAATAGACTCACCAAACCGTACCAACATCACGTTTCCAGCAGCTAAAGCAGAATTCATTTTAAACTGAAATGTATTTGATACATTTTCAAAAGCAGCATCCAAATCACCACCAGATTCAGCAATAGATTTAAATAATGCTTTATTCTCTTCCAAGTTTTCCCCTAAAATATCAAATACACCAGCTAAAGCACGAATATTTGGAAATACTCTTGCTACCATATCTTCACCATAAGTATCCATTAGATTCTTAATTTCCATTAAAGTATCTAATAATCCATTATTTTGAAGATTGTTCCGTAGTTCAGCAGAACTTGTCCCCATTGCTTTTAAAGCCGATTCAGACTGTTCAGCCGGTTTTAACAATGAAAACAGTATTCGCCTTAACTGCATAGCTGAAGTGGCCGCAGTCGTCCCTGTACGGGTCATCGCGGCCATACCAGCTCCAACTTCCCCATAAGATACACCTAACTTACTTGCAATAGGAAAAACAACCCCCATCGCAACTGCCATTTGATCCGCTTCTGCTTTACCTTCCCTTACAGATCGCAACAAAATATCTCCAGCCTTTGCAGCATTCAAGTTTTCCTTGCCATAAGCATTCATAGCAGATACTAACATATCTGTAATAAGAGCAGTCTCACCTAATCCTACTGCTGATGATCTTGCGGCAACATCCAAAACCTCTATTGATTCTGCCCCTCTTATACCTCCAGTAGTAACAAAATAAAGAGCATTAGAAAGGTCTTTTGTTCCTTTGGAAACTTTTGAAGACATATTGAGAATCTCATCCCCCCATTGCTGAGTTTGCTGAGCAGCTATACCAACCAAACCCGTTACTTTGGATAAGTTATATTCAAAAGTAGCAAAACTTTTTGTAGAGATTACTTCAAGTAAACCTAATGGTAAAGATACAAATTGAGTAAGAGTTCTTCCAATAGACATCAATGAAGCATTGATATTTTTGGAAGATACTCCTATATTGGATGTTGTAGCTTGTGCAGCCCTATCAATAGTCCGTAATTCCTGTATTGCCTTTGTTGTACCTACTGTACTTACCTGAAGCATCACGCTTAATGTGCCTAACAAACTACTCATCCTTATTGCCCCCCATTTTTCGTTGGATTCGTTACTCTTACTCTCTTTGATTTGTTTACTTTTTCAGCTATTCCCATAAGGATACTTTTCATTTCCTCAACACTTTGTTGCTCTTTTACCTGATCTTCACCCCATCTAAGAATAAAACTTTCTGGTTTTGTCATTGGTGTCCCTTTTTTCCCATAAGCCCCTATAAACAAATTTGTTATTACAGATAACAAGTAACCAAATTCAAAATCATGTTTGTAACTTCCAAAAGGTTCTAATCTTTCATAAGCCTCCCATTCTGCAAGTTGGGACGATGTTAATTGTTCCAATAACTTATCTGGATGTGTTACTCCTAATTCTCGACAGAGCCGGAATTGGAACCTTCGTCCGGGTCTGTTTCTGAGTTTTTTAAGATTTCATCCTTATCTTTTTCAGTAATTGCATTTAATTTTTGAGCTACTTCTATTATCCTTTCAATGTTAGAAGCACTCATCATTTTGTTTAAATTTTCAACATCACTCGGTTTTAACAGCAATTCTCCATTCTCATCACAAACAGTCACTACCGCGAGTTTTGCACGAAAATTTTCAAGTGTTGTTTCATATCGTATCGGGCTATTTTTATCTCCTGAAGGTTTCTGTTTCAACATGGATTGTTCCCAAATATCCTTTTCCCTTCCAGTCATCTCACGTACATACACAAAACCTCTTGTCAATTGAACTTTTTCAATTTTTAACTCATCCCTTTGCAAAAGGGCTTCCCTATTCAAAAAAATTACATTATCCATTTTGATTATTTTTAAATTGTAAATATTTAATAAAATGCTTGATTAGCAATTAATTTATTGAGCAGACCCACTACCTGAATTATCCGTTACTTGTCCAACTATCTTAATAGTCACATTTGCAGTAACTTTATCATCAGTAGGAATTTCAAGTGGTAATTCAGTAACAAGACCCTCAAACTCAAATGACGTTAAATCCTTATCCGGCAATATAATCTCATAATTCTGAGCTTCATCATTTTCAAAATCAGCTTTCATCAAATCATAAGTAGTCCTCGTAAAGTTCATCGTCAAACTTACAGTCCCACTATCGCGAAAACCTGCAATAAATTCACGATACCCACCAATAGAATCCAAAGATGTTACATCAATAAAATCCCTCGTCATACTTGGTCCTGAAATAGAACTAATTTCAGCCAAATCCACCCATTGTGCAGTAGATGTATTCCATCTCCTAAACTTTGTTCCAACTCCACTAATTGCATTCGACATAATTTAATCTCCTCTTAATTTAATTAAACAATTTCTCTCCTTTGAACATTAAAGTTCAAAATAAATCGTGGACTCTGATTCTTGTCATAATCCAATAATGCAGGTCCATTCATACACTGAATTAAACTATAATAAACACCATTCCATGTCTCATGTGCCCGACCATGTAAAGTATCTTTAATAGCTAATCCTTGTTGGTATCCATCAACATAAGTATTTGCTCTTATCCTCATTTGTACTGACGTATAATCATACTTCTCTTCTCTATCAAAATTTAACTGAGGCGGGTAACCCTGCGTTTCAAATATTGTAATTGAATTGATTGGTTCACTTGGTTCCCTTCCAATAAAAATATCGAATAAAGAAGCTCCGCTACTATCATCTAAATAGTACTCAAGTATTGTCTTAATATCCTCAGCAGTTGAATTCATATCGTTGGTCCTATACTTTGTTTTATTATCTCAACTATCACCTTTGAATTTCTTTTTAAAGCATATTCAAAAAACTTAGGTCCTGAACCGGGTCTGCTCCAATTCACATTATCATAAGGTGGAATAGTCATTTCATGTACATAGGCAGCATATTGATCTACTGTCTTATTATCTCTATTTATTGTTACATCAGGCCACCCCAATTCAACAGCATCGATTTTATTCCCCTTACTATCAATTCTGTAATCAGGTTTCATATTTATTTTAAAAGCAGCTCGCAAAGCCCCAGTATCAACAGGAATCAATGGAGGGGTAGTATCCATATCCTTACGTATAAACATCCCTACTTTTAATAACCCAGCTAATGTACCTCCTTTAATTGCCAATAATTTACGGTTCAACGCATTTTTAATCTCCCGGCTACCTATAACACGGGCATTAATTCCAGCTTGCGTACTCATTCTTGGAATAGTCGTACCGGGGAAAAAACGAACACCTCTTGCTGCCATACTCTTTTTATTTGCCTTGATCATACAACCAAGCAGTCCTCACAAACTCATCATTTTTAAATACCATTGGAATTTTATCAAATCTATGAATTGCGTAAGCACCAAAAATAACTTTAGGATCACTTACATCATCATAAATTGTATTTAACTCATCCAAAGTACCCCTCCACAAAACACCGTTCAAATCTAAATCTTGTGTCAATAATACAGATGCCTTAGATAAACGTACATTACCCGGAAAACCAGTAGATAACCATCCAATATCCATCTCCATTTTATTTTCCCATCGACAAGGTATCTCTACTGGAGCATCGAACGTAAAACCCCCATAGCCATCATTTTGTGGGTTCCCCCAATATACAGCAGTTTCCACACAAAATTTTGCTACTATTTTTTCAATTCCCTTTGCCATTTTTAATCATATATATTATCAGTAGGAACAGCATACGTCCATGCAGCTAATTTACCATTCGATATTGCCGCAAGAGTAGTACTTGTATCTAAAGATATAGCCATCTGTCCATAACTTGTACCATTCAGATTCAAATCCCATTTACCAGTATATTCCACTTCAGCACCCGCAGCACCAGCCTTTTTAATTTGTCTCTCCCTCGTACTGGAAACCATGTGCCCGGCTATCCATCGTTCAATTTCTTTCAATAAATCATCAGATAATCCTTTACTTTCCAAATGTGCTGTAACAAATACATTAGCCCCTTCAACATAACTCGTAAGAATAGCATCTGATAAACCAGTATCATCCAAAATATCCTTCAATAAAGTAATTGTAGTCCGTGCCATTTTATATACTCCTATCATTCTCCAGAAGTGGTGAAATTACCTCCGGTACTTTGTTATTCCATTTCAAACCTAACCAATCGATCATTTCTTTAACTTGATCATAATCCCCAATAGCCATTCTATCCGGCCAAATAACTTTACAATTTAAACCAGATTGTATCATTTCAACAAATTTATTCTCATACTGATGTATCCACCATAACCAACCTTGAGCTTCATTTTCAAATCCAAGCAATTCTAAATTTTCTGTTGCTTTAAAAAGTTTCATGTACCCGGTCTTAATACAACTCTGAATAATATCACCTGTACGCCTTCTTACAATAATCCATTTAGCATTTGGAAACGAATAGTACCATATAGGCCAATACTGAGCTAATTTGCTTCCTTTAATCATCCAATCTTTGCCATTCCATCCTTGATCTTTAATAATATCAAATACAAGATTTTCCCAACCAAAAGGATTATTTATCAATTTAGTTTCAGGCATAAACTTATTGTTGCTTTTATTCAATTTATGAATTTCAATATTTTCATACATTTTATTGCACTCTCCACCCCAAACATCACACATCTCCAAAATACGTGCAATAAATGTACTACCAGAACGTTCAGCCCCGGTAATTAATATAGGATTTATTTTTTGTAGTCTATTCATGATATTGTTTAATATAATCATTAACCCATTTAACCTTTTTCCCAGCCTCCCATATTTTAGGGGTTCCGTGAAAACAAACCAAAACATCATCCTCTTTCAAAGCAAATCTCAATCTTCCATTTGGCTTAAAAGTAACTATGCACTTTTTAAAATCCTGCCAAAATACATCAGACGAAACAACCGATCTTATAAACTCCTGATCACCTCTAAACCTACTCATCACATTATTAGGATTAGAAATCCATTGTTCCCATATTTTAGTCACCTTTGCATTTTTAGAAGGTAACCACATAACCCCAGAAGCTAACGATCCACGCTTGTAAAAGTCCTCAAGGGTAATGAACTTATCCCGGTAGTGATCTACTGGTAAAACCAATGAAAAAGCCCCTGTAAGACATGAATCCAAGTCTATAAATATAAATGGCCTCAAATACTCATATTTTGGAGAAAAAATGTTCATTTTAGCCCACCATCCAGACCAATCTTTAATAATTGGTAACAAATGAACCTTATCTATTATAACTTCACTTTCAATTAAATCGGTAAGACAGTAAATTGTAACATCCAAATTATTTGAGTTTTTGTAAATATGAGATGATAACAAAAGTACATCTTTAAGGGTGTATGCCCCACCAGACCTCATTACCAACATAACATTTACCTTTTCTTTAACCAAATCCATCTTATACCCATTTGCTTTATACCACAAATAAAATTTTCTCTCCTCAAGTACTTTTTCTTTAGATTCACTATTCGTCATTAATATCGAAGTTGTACCTCTCATTTGTGTATTTATAGAAATACCTTTGAAAACATAGTATTCGTTAACTTCATATTGAATCAAATCCCCATGCCAAATCTGAAGTTCTTTAGGCACTGCATGATAAGAATTTTTATTCATTATCATAAATACCCCACTTCCTGCCATCATTGAACTCCCACCTCTTTGTAATGAAAAGGGGAACTTTTCATTTTTATAATTGTAAATACTGATACAATTTGAATGTGGACCTATTGCCATTCCATCCTTCAAATTAATTGCAATAAATTTTAAAAATAAATTCAAATCACCTACCAACTCAATATCGTCATTTGCAAAAACAAGTTTATCACTTTTGGAATGCTTAACTGCCAAATTCCATGCTGGATTAACAAAAATATTTTTACCACTCCCAATAATCCTGACTTTATTAAATGGGAGATCAATTCTGCCTTCCTCCCGATTATTTACAATTAAAATTTCTGTTATTAAATCACAATCCTGATATTTATTAATTGCTTTGTAAAGCAATTCGGGATGATACCACATTGTAGGTATTATAATAGTAAATTTATCTTTTTCAACAGGACGTAAGGCATTGTAAATACTCAAATTATCATTAATATACAAAGTGGTTTTTGCTTTTTTATACATCTTTTCAGCAAACATTCCATCAGCACTCGCACAATTATCAAATCTATCATTCCCTATTAAAGAACGTTTGATCACAAAACTTCCCTTATCAATTTTACCAACCTTAACTTCACCTCCAACCCTTTTCCTTCCATCTGGAAAAGATTGGTTAAAATGAATAAAATCAAAGTCACCCACATCACTCAACTTTTTAATCAATCCACTATGAAATAATGTGTCATCATCCAAAAAATAAATTAACCCATCATCAACTTTATCAATTCCTAAATTACTTTGTGGATAACCCCTTGTCGGGGCCTTTAAAGTATAAATTTCAGCATTATTTGGAATATACTTTTTATCAGGTAGTACATTTGCATCGAATATAACAATCCACCGTACCCCTTTAGGTATAGTTTCAGATATCTTTATCAAATTTTGATACCTGATACAAGGTGTTATAATTGTCAATTTATCCATTACACTTTTTGTATTACAAATTCATTACTGACCTTAAAAATTTCACCTTTAAAATCAGCCCCCACAATATTTTTATTATCCTCCAAAAGCATATAACTTTTAAAAGCCCCATGAACTTTCAAAAAATTAATACCTTTTGGAACATCCGGACAAGTAGGTGAAATCATATCATCGAATACAATGTACCCATTTTTATTCACTAACCCAGAGTAAATTAAAAAATCCATTATTACCTCATTGTATTTATGCCCACCATCAATAAACAGTAAATCAATTCCTGCACCATCCAAAAGTAAAATCAATATCTTTAAAACTTCCGGATCGACTGATCTCCCTTTTATATAAGTGTATTTATTTCCATATTTATTAAATTTACTTACATTCTCCTTCGCTATTTTTGGATCGCGAGGTACACCAAGATCAATGCTAAAAATATTTGTATTTGGCCGATGCATCATTAAACAAGCAGATGCACCTTCAAAGCAACCTATTTCAACATAGTTAATTTTAGAATTACCAAAAAATTCAGCCAAATCAAACAATATATGATGATGTTCGTGAAATGTATGCACTCCACTACTTTTAATTTCCCTGACAATATTTAAAGACTTACTTTCCATTTTTACTATTTACTAATTTGTAAAGCCTCATACAATGATATTTTAGGCAATTCAACAATGGCACTATTTGGATTAACATTATATATTTTAACACCCATTGCATCAGCATCATTCTTAATAAAAGCAAAACCCGGTAAATGCCTATAAAAAGGTAAATTTTTACGTGGGTTTTGTGGTACTATCCTGCGTTTTGACAAATACTCCCCGTGAAAATGTTGTTTGTTTCCTTCCCCCAACTTCATATCGAACCCCAATAAGAATATTCTTTTAGCCCCAGCATTAACAGCCACACTTATAGCAGCAGCCCCACTATTTCCGTTCCAACTAATCTTATTTGGGTTACTTGTAATTCCATGAGGTCTTTTTGTATCTTTCATTAAATACTTAACCCAATTCACCCCTTCAGTAATAGAATGACAACTTACCTTTAATCCATTCCAAACTCTCAATTTTGATTCCCACTTCAAAAAGAAATTACTATCACCAAAAAATACCATATCAATCCAATCACCAATCAAAAAAGCAATATTAATACCTATAACGTGCTTATTATGTAATACAGAAAAGTAAGGAGAATATTCAGATATTTGTGCATGACCAGAAATTACTTTTTCCAACAACTCATTTGGTATATGAAACTCTTTTACTACTGACGGCCCACCCCCAATAATCCAAACATCTCCACCTTCCCATATTTTTGGCACTGTCCATTTCATAATAAGTTATTCAAAAGATTTTTTGCATCTTTATCTGATAATGGTTTTTCATTGATTACTTTACCTTTTGCATCAACAATGTTGTACATTGAATCTGATAACTCTTTCAAAAAGTAATTCGGAGTTGCTTTTATAACTTCCTTCCTAATTACAGGTTCATCATCAAGCAAAATAATGTCATCCATAAACACTTTCGGCAATTCACTCCTTTTAGCAAAAAACTTTTCATTCGGTTTTATTATTTTGTTTGGCAAACGTAAACTCCCGCCTCCAACTTTTTTCCAACATAAAATAGGGTCTGGGTCATCAATTACTTCAATAATAGTTTCATT
>CAZCLJ010000001.1:15753-24734 GCA_964499465.1 uncultured Hyphomicrobiales bacterium | reverse complement strand
TAATAGTTTCATTGATAACAGTCTCATTTACAACAATTGGAAGATTATCATCTTTTATTTTTTCATCAACATTGTCAATTTCATTGAACTTTTCTTTTTCAAATTCCTCATCCTTTATTTTTTTGGGACTTTTCTTTACTGCCTTTGTTTTAATTGCCCCTTCATTATTTTTAACTCTACTTCTTGCCATGATTATAATGTATTAAAATTAAAATAATTCACTTGATTAGTGAAAAAATTATACAAACGACGGAGCCATGTGAACAATTCCACAAGCACCATTCTGATCCGAACGGATTTGAGGAACCTGAATAGCAATTACTTTGTATTTGTTTACCCAATTGCCCTCAGTTTTCCATTCAATATTCTGCATTGCCAAACCATTGATAAGACGAACAGTATTGCTCTTCATCTCCACCATCAAGATATTGTCATCAGCCAAATGATCGGCAACTTTGATCTCGGTAATACCAGAAATTTTCAAAATACGTTCTCGAATAGTAGTACCCGGAGTAGTTGCATCATAATCAGCATCAATCGTAGTTTCATAATTCGACGGCAGATACAAAGTCCAAGGTCCATAATGCTTAGCATCAAGACTCTGCTGTTTTGCACCTAAAACATCCGCAATTATCTGAGCCCCGGTCTTACCAGAAGCATCCCAAGCAGTTATAACTTTTTTGTTTCTGTCCGGGAAATTTACATAGCTATAAATGCTGTTACGAGAACGGGAGTCTGTTTCCCCATAACTGTAAGTTATATTGGTAAACAACATATCCTCCAGTTTTTCAGCAACCCTACGAGCAGCATTTTCGGCTGAATGTGAATCCAGCGGATTTCCCATATTCCTACTTGCTTCCAATACCCTTGTATTGATTTCATAATCAACATGGATTATCGGAATAGGAATATAATTGTGCTGGTACTTAGGACGATCACCCTGCCCTCTGGTTACACCATCCATCGACACAATGGCCTCCATAGAGTCACTTACATCATGCCATTCGAATATGGTTGTTCCAAGAGCATTATTCAAATTGTAAGTAAGCCCTTTAGAAATCAAATCATTGACTCCAATAAGCCTATCCCTCGCAACCATCATAATAGCATCATCCAAAGATTTCCATTCATCCCTTCTCAATGTAGCATTAACTTGTGGAACTACTTTATAATTCCTGATATCTTTAGGGTTACCCCCTGTAAATACAGAAATATAAGATTCCCATTTATGAGTTTTTGGATTCCAATCCTGAAACGGGCGCATTGCCCCTACATTGAGTTTACTACCCCCCTCTTTGAAAGCTGAGTAAACCTCACCTTCCCCACCATTAGGGGTAATTAAATCGACATTTGCTTGTCCAAACATATCTTATTCCTCCTCTCTTTAATTTACATTACAACAACTTTAATTCTCCCATCAGGATCAGCCCCAGACGATCCACTCATATCAACAGCTTCCAATGCAACTGCAATAAGAGATTGTGGGTATTCAACATCACTCGGAGCATCCCCTGTATATTTTTTCAACTTTCCAGTTCCATCAGAAACCAAAAAATCTCCAATAGCTACATCTTCTCCATCAGCAAGTAAAGCATACACTTCTTCACCCCTAACAGCAGTCCATACCTGAATTTTTGCTGATGCAGCATAATTAGCACTATTCCCATTTCCAAGCAATTCATCCTCCAAAGCAAACATCGGCAACGCCGGGCCACCTTCAGTAGAATGAGCCTGTACAGTACCAGCACTGGTTAATTCCAGCAACATCCCCGGAGTTATAGCTACTGCGGTAGCAGTAAACTCATTGATCACATCGAGGTACTTTTTCAATTTAACTGTGTTCTTTGCCATAATAATTAGCCTCCTTTCAAATTATTTACTTTCTTCAAATTCAACACCGGGCATCGGCATTGGTTTTACTTCATAATCACTGTTTGGTTTATTGTTACCTGCGAAATAAACAGGATTCTCTTTAGTAATTGAATTATCAATCCTTTGAAGAGTTTCCAATTTCATCGCGTCCAGTTCCTCTTTAACCCAAACATCTTTCGTATTGTCCAAAATAGACTTTACTACTTCTGCCCTCTTGGCATTGTAAATTTCAAGTCCTTTTTCATACTGATTTTTTTCAATTCCAAGAACTTCAAGAGCCTTTTCTTTGGTTACGTTAGCTTCGATAACCTTTTCAACTGTTTTTACCATTGGAATCATTTTATCCAATTTATCTTCCGTCAATGATTCCAACCACTCACGATCATTTTCATCAAAATGCGTGTGTGTATTTGCAATTAAAGCCGATGCTTTTTCTTTACAAGTTTTGCACATTCCTGCTTCCTCCTTACTTTTATTTGCACTAATATAATCAATTTTTCTTACAACCTTCTCAGGTGATCCAACAAAATTCACAACTCCATTGTTATCAATATTATAGCCTTGTTTATAAAGTTGTTCACCTTTAAATTTTCTCATCCCTTTATTTTCATCAATGACATCATAAGATGCCATTCGATAAACAAAAAATTCATCATAAACTTCTTCCAAGTAGTATTCTTGAGATATTGAATCTCTTGAATACAAAGAATCCCTTACTTTTTCCACAGTTTCCTTTAATCCATTAGCATAGACAATTGGAAAAACAGATTCATCTTGTTTTAACCCTTTTAACAATTCAAACTTATTCACATTTTCAATTCCTCCATTACTTTTATTAGACTTATTTACACGTATTCCACATCCATCCATTACAGAACACGCACCAATCTCTTCGGGCAAAAGAGCGAGATGATCCGGTATGTAATTAAATGCAGATGTTATATATTCTTCACCATTCCAAACTCCTGAAATTTCATCTTCTTCCGAAAACAAACCTAAACTAACTTCCAATATTTTACCATCATTTATTGCTAAAAGTGTATCCGGAGATATACCAATCAATTTTTGCTCATCCAACCATGCATCACCCTTTAAACGTACCCCATCCATTCTGGCATTTTCAATATGCCCTACTCCCCAATCTTTTAAAATACTCTCCGAATTTGCTGAAACATATTGTCCATTAATTGCAGGATGAGATATCGTTACAGGCTTTCCATTCCAATCTGAAGCAGACTTACGTAATTCATCACATGAATGATAAACAGCCCCTCTACTTCCATTGTGAACCCCTTCCACCATCATTATGACTGGAACCACAAGATAAGTTCTATTATTGACTTCCTTTCTTTCAACTACATAATCACCTACCTCTAATTCATTATTAACTGAAATTTCCATATTTACATTTACTTTTGAATTAGCTACACGAATAGCCATTGCATCACAATCTGAATCAGAACCCCCTTTGGATTTACAACTGGCTAAAACACCATTAGCAATACTAACCCACCTTTTTTTATTCTCATCCGTGAGTCCTTTTTTATGTTTATCAACATCTGTTATTGTCCAAGGCATTTTATTTTCCTCCTTTTATTTTGCTTCTTTTAGGTATTGGCAAAGCTATACACCTGCATTGTGGATGAACAGGTATCATTGGAAGTATCTCATCCAAAGTATAAATATTACCTTCCAAACTTGCACATTGTGAACAAACCCTATCATCTCCGGCAGTTTTAAATTCAGCCTCCACTTCAACACCAACTACTCCCCATGTTTTATACTCATTTATATTTGCATAGTGATGAGCCCTAATGATTTCTGTACGAGCCAAAATTTCCGCTCTCCTTTTTGCCGGTATAAACCTACCTAAAGTATCAGTAATTCCCAACTGCCCCATATTATTACCATTAATAGCAGAAATAATTCTTCTTGCTATCACCCTCGGATTAGCCCCACTTGCAAAGCCCTCAGCAAGTAATCGCCCTATCTGCTGAGACATCTGATCTGTAATACCTTTTAAATCAGTAAATACACGGGTATAAACCAAAGCTAATGAATCAATATGAACCGGAACGCTCATAACTGCCGCTAAACCGCCTGAAGCCGTAATAGTAGGTACATTATACCCTGCCTTCCTTAACTCTTCCCTTGCCTTTGCTACACCCCTCTGGTAAGCCGTTTGTAAATACTTATATAACCAATTTTTTGAAATACGGCCTTGCGGCAAACCTTGTATCTCAATTACATCATCATTTATTAATCCTTGCAACCAAATCAAAAACTCTTGTATCTTCTTATCGTCAGATAAAAATCCATAAGCATTACTACCCGGTGTATTTTGTAAAACCTCAAATCCAAATACATTTTCCGTTATAATGGCTTTCTCAACAGCATCTTCAATCATTTTAAATCTTCGATTGCTTTCCTTAACCATCATATTTCTCAACGTAGTTGTTTTTGTAGGATCATACCTCTTATTCACAATAGTACGATTTACCTGTATATGTTCACAAATCTCACACATCTTTTTTATTTGTAGTCTTTTCCTTAGTTGATGCTTCTTCTTTAATCAATTCATTCTCATCTTCTGATAATGCCTTTTCTTTAATCTTTTCTTCATCAATTTGACTAAGCAAAGTTTCAACCTGCACATCATCAAAAGCCAAAAAGTGTTCAGCAAAAATGCCAACAGGAATTAACTCCTGTGCAATTGTATTTGTGGTATAATCTTTTACTGCCTCAGCCCTCTTAGCACCTAATTCCACTTTTTCCTTATCACTTAAACTGAATACTTTATCCCAAACAACTTTATAAGGAGAAGCCGGTTTAGGCAATACCCTTATTTCAATTAACTTATCAATAAATGGACGGATTATCATTGGTTCATTTTGTTCCTCTCTTCTGGAAGTTACATAAGTGATCCATTCTTGTTTATCTTGTGCAGAACTTAATTCTCCCCTTTCACTTCCCGTTAATATTCTTTTTGGAATACCAGTATCGGCACTGATCATTTGTATTTGCCCGTCAATATGGGACAACGGATCAGCTATTTGTTGACTAAGGGCATTATATTTTACACCTTGATTTATTAACACCCTTCTCAAACTGTTTTCAAATTCTTTAATTTGATTTTGAACATCAGCCAAAGCAGCAGCAGACATTTGGTAATCCGGATCAACCTCTCCTACATAACCGGGTCTTGCCCCACGCCAAAACATTTCAGCATCCCCACCGATTAATTTTTCAAGGTCAATCAAACGATTATATACAGATTTCAATCTTGGTGTACCATAAACTTCATTTTCTGACAAATCTTCTACTAAATGTACTACTCTGGAATAATGGACCCTAAGTGTTTTTGTATTTGCACCATCTGAAGTATTTATTGCATAAATTTTAGGTAATCCAAATCTTTCACTTTTAGGATCGTCCTCAAAACTTTCTATTTTAGCATTTCTTTCAGAAACAGGTCTGACATACAACAAAGATAAATTACCACTCACATTTGGGGGTTTGGACAAATCTTCAAATGTTCGTGCATCACTCAAACCTAACAAAATAACTGAATACCTTCCTAAACCAGTTAACTTATCGGCACGAATAAATATAGATTTAAGTTTAAGAGTCATAAATAATTCATTCCATTTCTTTTCAAACGGTGTATCTTGTTTCTTAATAGTCTCAATAATATTGATATGCCCTTTCCATGATGCTTTTACTGGTCTATCAATAATTGCCTTTGCAATATCCTGTCGTTCATATCTTGCCCAATAATCTTCAATCCTTAATGTTTTAGGGTATCCTAAAGCGTTGTAAATATCCCTATCACCCCCATAAGTATCAATACCTAATCGTGAAGCAAGATTTATTCTATTTACAATCTCACTAAATACCTGCAATGTATTTTTACCATTGACAACATTAGTAGTATCTTGTTTTATTTCAGCTTCCATTTTATAATAAGTTAAGTAATTCTTTTAACATCTTTTTTCCTTATAAGGTAATTAAACCCACCAGCAGTAGCATCTACCTGATCCTTAAAAGTAGAAAAAGGGAATAAAGAAAATTCATCTTTATATTTCTGATTCCAATCTGCCACTCTCATCATTATATTACCTTCATTTACCTGCACACTCAAGGGATCAGCCCTATTTGTCTTATCCCCACTTGGACGATCCTTTTCAATCATATATCCAGCAAGATTCCTAATAGTCCCATCAGCACTATCTTTGCCCCCACTACCGGGCTCCTGTTCCACTACTATAAAAACATCGTTTCCATCTACTTCGGCAGTTTGTTTAATAATTCTTTCTCTTTCATCCGGTCCCCACCTACCACGTTTTACATCATCAATAAGAAACATTCCATTTCTCATTTTACTTATTTTTACCCCGGTAGTAAATGGGGATTTTTTAGTAGTAGATGAGGCTTTATCCCAATATCGAACACTTTTTACATACTCCTTTTGTGGAAAAATATTTGAAACCATTTGAAAATGATCAACTTTAAACATTCCACCACCAGCCGGAGTAGGATTTTGCCCTATCTGCCCGGCATACCCATACTGCCCCATATCAGATTCAAGCTCTTCGAGTACATTCCAATTAAGACGATTTACATCAAATAAATCATCCTTATAAAATTCTACCAAACCTTCTGGTTTTACAAATGCCCGAAAATGTTTAATTTCACCCGGCAAACAAATATGTTTAAGATTAGTTTTTTTCTTCTCAAGGATATGCCCTGCGGGGTCATTCTGATGCAGTCTCTGCATAATACCAATGATAACACTAATATCTTTATTTGTTTTACGTGTTGGAAGTGTTTGGTCAATCCATCTGTTTGCTATCTCTAATTGTAAATCACTGAATGTTTGCTGTGGGTTAATTGGGTCATCCCATATAAGAATATCCCCATGAAAACCTAAAAGTGTACCCCCTATCGAAGTAGAATACCGATAACCACCTATCTTCTCTACAAAGTAATGTGAGTTTACCTGACTTTTTATTCTCTTTGCTATTTTATAATTGCCTTTTGAGTCTTTATCTGATTTAATAACTAATTCGGGGTAAACTTCCTGAAATCTTGCTGACTTAATAAGGTCACGGCTAAAATCCGCACTTTCTAATGATAACTGACTGGAGTAACTTGCAGTAATAAATCTTAGCCAATACCATTTAGTCCAGCACCAAACCGGAAATACAATACTGCAAATAATAGTTTTTGTACTCCCCGGTGGAACATTTATTAATAAGTCATGTTTTTTTGATTGCCGGTTACCGACCCTTTCAGCAATATCTTCAAGAGTATGACACAAATAACGAATGTGCCAGTTGTCAATAAATGGGTGGCCTGAGACTTCAGGCCATGCCCATTTTAAAAATTGATATAAGGACCGGTTATTTAATTCCCTCTGAATTAAAGCCGGATTTTTCAAAAGTTTTTCCAATACCTGTGCATTGGAATTATCAAGTTCAACCCCTATTTGTGTTTCTAAATTCATCTAACTAAACCTGATTTTCCAAATTTTCATACCCAACGTCCTCAATATTTGAATTGTTATACTGAATTCCAAGTTTTTTCATAACTTCCAACTCTTCCTCACTATAACCAGATAAATCAAACTTGTGAAGATGGTCAACGTGTCCACTTAACTGAATTTTCTTACCCCACTGTTCAGGCTGACGTGCCTGTAACCATTTAATCGCGGCAGTAACATTTGGAGGATAATTTTTAACAGTATCTACAATCAAAGGTTCCGTCCATTCCCGTACAAGTTTACCGGTTACAGGATCATACTCCCTTTTTTTATTAGCCAAAACAACCTGATCCGGGTGACTGTATCCAACGGCTGCAAGAAAAAGTGAATAACTTACTTTTGCATCTGCCTGTAATTTACCTTTATTCATTGATTTTAAAAACTCCGGCTTATTCCTTTTCCATACTGCAATAGTATCAGTCCCAACACCGAATACCTGCGAAATCTGCATATCCGTGGCCCCCAGCAATGATAAATAATATACCTGCCGGACGTAATCATCTTTCCACTTTCTTAATTCATAAATATTAGGAAAAGTTCCGGGATCGGGAAACCTTGAGTCTTTTTTCTTTCTCACCCTCTTCATAGTAATAATGTATTAAATCACAAGCAAATATATACAAATTTTTTTTTAGAATAAAAAATAAAAACAAATAAAAATATAAATCACTATAAATCAATAAACTTATACCTAAAATTTTTTATATAAGATGCTTAATTAATCCATTTACGAATTTCTATACCCCACAAAAAAATTTCTGCAAATTTTTATACATAAACAATACCTGCCCCTATATACATATACCTATATTCAAATTTTTAAAGTTTACAGGAAAAATTTACTATAATTTTTAAAAGTTACATAGTTATATACTTTGACCCCTATTATACTTACTTTTTCAGTTTACAGGAAAAATTTACTATAATTTTTAGAGGGGTACGTGTCCCCAAGTTCAAATCCATATCCGCCGGTGTATATACATCCACTTGCCACCTTCACTCCTTACAGTATTTACCATAACAGGACTGTACAGGTGCCATGTATAATCAGTACATAGACAACATACCACTGTACATAATATATCCATTTGTTTATATGGATGTTTTTATTTATATATTGTTTTGTTATTTTTCAATAGTTATATCTATATATGTTAACCATATATCCACTATTTTTTAACTTGACTAATGGTTTATTGATTGTTTACTACGGGCGAACTTTTTTTATTTTGTCTTTTTTGGTTAATATTCCATTAGTTTGTTAGTTTTTACCCCCCCTTTTTTCAATGTATATATAGATATACATTCATTGATTTATTAGTATTAGTTTGCCGGAATACTATATAATATAATGGTATAGCAGTACTTTGCCAATATATGGGTTTATAGGGGTTTATAGGGGTTTATATGGGTTTGTGTGGGTGTGGCAGCCTGTTTAGTCGGTGGAACAAAGGGGACGGCATTTTTTATATTATTTCAGCCTTTTTATATTATTTCGACCTATTTCCTTCCTATTTCCCCCTGTTTTATAATATTTCCCCTGTTCCCCCTATTTCCCCCTGTTTTT
>CAZCLJ010000001.1:12450-15653 GCA_964499465.1 uncultured Hyphomicrobiales bacterium | reverse complement strand
CCCTGTTTTTCCCTTATTTCCTGTTATCTTTTTTATAGCTTATTACATTCATTTTTTCAATGGTTGCCGTTTATTTGACGTTATTTTTCTGTTTATTTTTTAATTTGGCTTTAATTTTTTTCTTTTTCCTATACTAATATATTAATATACAGTTATTTATACAACTTTAATTTTTTTTATAATTTCCTTGTTTATTTAATATTTCTTCGTACATTTACGCCAGTTCTTTGGTACAGGGGTCATTTTACATAATTACAGATTGTTAAATAGACTTCACCACACCGGAGTATCAGTTGCCATACTTCGGATTGTAGTTTGCAACACGGGAGCTGATTCACCGTTACCATAATCAGCCAACGTTTGACTAATACGTAAATTGTCCGCTCCGATTCGGCTGATAACAGGATCACAGTTTGAAAGGGGGTTATTTGTACATAACCAATTAAGGCAGGTCTTTCAGTTACGGATATGAAGATATTTTAAATACTTATTAAAGGTAGAGCTCAGGCCGCACAATTTGCCCTTCAGTGGAATTCTGAACTTGTCTTATATAGCGCAGATTGTCCTATGGGTGCAATTCCCATCTACCTACAAATTGTCACTATTGACAACTTTATTAATTCATAATTTATTAACTTTTTAAAACTTATTATCATGAGTACAAAAGACAACAAAAAAGGAACGCCCGCCGAAACCGTAAAAACAAAAGAACAGGTAATTGCCGAGATTTTAGTGAAGTCCTTGTTAACAGGGGTTGGCAGTTTATCCGCTGATGAAAAAAAATTGTTGGCAGAAAACTCTTCCACAATTGCAAATTTGTCGAAATCCGTAACCAGCGCGAAGGCATCTATTGATGCTGAACAATTGGCCAAAGAAAAAGAAAAGTATCAACATGACCTTTTGACGTTTATAACGGACTTTAAAGCCCGTTTTGAAGCGATCCTCCTTAAAACGCCGGAAGTAACCGGAACAGATGTAAAATCTTTTTTGAAGGAGCAGGCCGGTTTGGTTCCGGTGTGGAAAACCAAAGGATCAGGATCGGGGACCAGTACCCCAATTGGCCCAAAGACCGGTAACATTCGCCCGGATTCGTATGCCGGGGTTATTAAGGCTGCTTTGATGGCTGCCGGTGAAAAAGGTTTAACATTTGCTCAATTGGGTGAAGCAATCGTTAAAGCTAAACCGGAAACGGCCAAAATGAATGCCGTCGGGACAAACCCGCTTTGGGTAGTGTACGCCCAAAGGACAAAAGATTGGTTCCCCAATGTTGTACGGACTGGAAAGACCGTTTCGGAATCCACTTTTGTATGGAAGTAATCAAAAAAGTAACCGGATCAAACGATCCGGTTTTTTTTGCTTTATGCAGATGTATTATGTTAAACTATAATCAGCATCATCATGTACACTATTTTTATTTCAGGATCAAACGATCCGATTAATGTACCCAAACAAACAATTTATTCAGTTTTCACCGAACACGCCCAAAAACTTATTTTTCGGGTGAAAAAACAGGGGGGTAAAATAATCCTGAACAAAGGGGCATTAAAACCCCAATTTCGGAATCTCATTTCCTGACTAATTAGGGAACATTTGGCGGACTTTTATTTAAAGTAATGGTTTATCCCAGCAATAAATAAAAGGTCTGCCAAAATGGTTTTATTTCCAGTTTCCGGGACTGATTAAAACCGGGATACACCTCAAAAAGTTGGTACTACGTGAAATAATAAACGTTTAAGGTTCGATTCCTTGTTGAGGTACAATTTTTTTAATCAATTAACAATTAAAAATTTACGATTATGAAAACTTTAAAATCTATTTACAATTTTATTATCTCGCGCAACTTCGTAGGAATTATTGAAATTCTATCATGGATAGGAACTGCGCTTTTTGGATTTTACATTTCTATTCTTTTGGTTGCTGAGACTATTTCACTGGTTATTTTTAATGTTGCTCAAGATTGGTATTTTGAAAACATCTTTACGTTTCTTTATATCGGTCTGATTTCCTCTATTGTTGCAGGAATTATCAATAATTGTGATATAAACACAGAAAAAAAAGAAAAAGTTCAATATATTAATTTCAAAAAAGAATTATTAGGTTAATTGATGAGACTTCAATAGTCAAAACCGGATTTATTCCGGTCTTAACCACAAAAAATAAAGTAAGATGAAAATATTAGATTTTTGTTTAAACGAATATCCGAGTCTTAAAAAAGCTACTGAACACGAAGAAACAAAAAATTTACCAGTATTCATAAAAAATCCACCTAATGATTTTTATGGATTTTATTTGAAAGAATGTAAAACAGAAGTTAGAATAATTGGAGAAAGCGAATGGAAACCAGCAATTTTTTATCAATTAAGACAAAAGCTAATTGATTGATTCTAATCGGCTGCAAAGATTAGGCTTTTAAAACTTCGGTTTTATCCGGTTCAATTTACCGGAGCAACCACAAAATTTTATAGTATTAACAAATAAAAATCAAAAAGAAAAAAATGGAAACTGATTTGGAAAATGAATATAGAAATTTGGTAAATCAAATAAAAAAGTTTATCAAAGAAAACCCCAATTACAAAATTGATCCTTTTTATTACAAAATGATACAAAGAAAGTCTCAAATTGAATATCTGAAATATGAAATTTTAAAAAGTAATATAAAACTTCTGGATTTTCTTTTAATGAATGCATTGGAAACTCAAAATTGAAATATTATGAAAACATTCACATTGTTTATGGTATCCACAGTAATATGTGGAATAGGAATGGAAATGAATCCTGAAAATCATCTTTTGATTGGAATTGGCTTTATTTCCATTATCGTGATAGTAGTGCGTGAAATGTTATTGTCCAGTATGGATATAATAAATCACAATGAAAACGAATGAGATTTTATTGGTTCTTAGATATTTTAATGAACCAATCAAAAATGAAAATGGAATGTGGAAAATGACTTCCCGGTATAAAAGTATTGAAGACATTTATGAATTATCATCCATAAAATGTTATGAAAAAGCATTAAAAATAGTATTAAAAATTCAATAAAAAATGGAAATAAAAATTTTAAAATCTTTATTAAATCAAGGATATAGTAAAGATAAAATTCGCAAAGCAAACCTAATAGGAGCAAACCTAATAGGAACAAACTTAAGTGAAGCAAACTTAAGTAGAGCAAACTTAAGTAGAGCAAACTTAAGTGGAGCAAA
>CAZCLJ010000001.1:0-12350 GCA_964499465.1 uncultured Hyphomicrobiales bacterium | reverse complement strand
GTGAAGCAAACTTAAGTAGAGCAAACTTAAGTAGAGCAAACTTAAGTGGAGCAAACCTAATAGGAGCAAACTTAAGTGGAGCAAACCTAATAGGAGCAAACCTAATAGGAACAAACTTAAGTGAAGCAAATTTAAGTAGAGCAAATTTAAGCTATGCAGATTTAAGAAATGCAAACTTAAGAAATGCAAATTTAAGTGATGCAAATTTAAGTGATACAGATTTAAGAAATGCAGATTTAAGTGATGCAGTTTTATGTGGTGTAAATTTAAGAAATGCAAATTTAGGTGGGGCAGATTTAAGAAATGCAAACTTAAGAAATGCAAATTTAAGTGAAACAAATTTAAGATATGCAGATTTAAGTGGAGCAGATTTAAGAAATGTAGATTTAAGTGATGCAAATTTAAGAAATGCAAATTTAGGTACTGCAAATTTAAGATATGCAGATTTAAGTGATGCAGTTTTATGTGGTGTAAATTTAAGAAATGCAAATTTAGGTGGGGCATATTTAAGTGATGCAGATTTAAGAAATGCAAATTTAAGTGAAACAAATTTAAGAAATGTAGATTTAAGTGGAGCAGATTTAAGAAATGCAGATTTAAGTGGTGTAAAAATAAATGAAAAAACTTTTGGAGTAACAATAAACTGTCCAGAAGAAGGAAGTTTTATAGCATTCAAAAAGTGTGCAGGGCTTTTGGTAAAACTACGTATCACGGAAAATGCAAAGAGAAGTTCTGCTACATCTTATAAATGTAGGGCATCAGAAGCTGAAGTACTTGAGATTGAAGGAGGATTAAAACAAATTGCTTCTAACCGTAATTCTAATTTCATTTATGAAGTTGGAAAAATTGTCAAAGTAGAAAATTTCGATGAAGACCGATGGAATGAATGTTCTACTGGTATTCATTTCTTTATGAACAAAGAAATGGCAAAACAATATATGTAAAATGATTAAAAGAAAAGTATGCTATTACAATCATAAAAAAAGAAATATTATGAATAAAATAAAGATGAATTTTATGTAGAAATACAGATTAAAAATTTAAAATAGGAAGGAGTTTAAAATGAAAGATTTCACAAACGGCAAATTACAGGCAGCTCGCGAATTTGCTGAAAAAACAGGGCAATTAGAACAATTTGAAGAATCTTTAAAAAGACTTACAAATCGTGAAATAACTGAAAATGTAGGCAATCAAGGAAAAAAATCAGAAGTAGAATTATACAATGATTTTGCTCCATTTTCATTTTTTTGGATTTGGCGTGATGTAGAATCTAAAAGACAAATAATGTGTGGGGGTTTGATTTATCATGGAGCGCACGATAATGGTGGAGATGGTAGTGCTCCTACATTTACAGTATCATTAGTACCACAATCAGGTTGGAGTATTCACACTTAAAATCTACAATTTAAAATGAAATATGAAGTTTTTTACATGGGTAAAAAGATTCTTGTAGAATCGGATAATGGTATTTGGGATGCCAAAAAACAAGGAATTGAAAAATTAAAAGTTCCAAAATCTAAACAAGGGTTGGTAGCTATTCAATCCATTGAGTCAAAAGAAAATCAAGATTTTAGGTATTTATAATTCAAACTAAAAACAAGTTAAAAATGAGAGCAAATGACTTAGAAAAATTTCTTATTTACTCTTTTGAGAGTAACAAGAATCCTGTCCTTATTAAAGGGGCTCCGGGAATCGGAAAATCCGACATTGTAGCACAAGCTGCGAAGAAAGTAAGATGGGATTTGTTTTATAAAGATTTTTCAGGGTTTATGAACCCTATAATATCAGCAAAAATAGCTTCAACAGTAGGAGCTAAGTTAATAATTTCACATCCAGTAGTTGCCGATCCAACGGATTACAAAGGACTGCCTTTTGTAGTAGATGGTGATGCTTTATTCCTCCCATTTGGTGAACTAAAAGAATTGCTGGAGGCTAATTCACCTACCATCTATTTCTTAGATGATTTCGGGCAGGCTTCTCCAGCAGTTCAATCAGCCGTAATGCAACTGTTACTGGCACGAAGAATCAATGGGCACAGAATAAGTGATCATGTGGTATTTGTCGCGGCAACAAACCGAAGGGAAGATCGGGCAAATGTTTCCGGGATACTTGAACCGGTAAAATCCAGGTTTACCGGGGGGATTGTGGAATTAACTTTAAATAATGATGATTGGATTAATTGGGCATGGAAAAATGGAATGCCCTCACAACTCATTTCATTTATTCAATTCAGGCCGAATCAATTGTTTAACTTCAATCCCACAAGGGATATTGAAAATTCACCATCGCCACGAACTGTTGCAGGTGTAGGAAGAATGTTAAACACTAACGTCCCGGAAGAAATTAGGTTTGAAGCTATCAAAGGTGCTGCTGGAGAATCTTTTGCAGTGGAGTTTGAGGCTTACTTGAAAGTATTCTCAACACTGCCATCAATTTACCAAATAGAGAGTGATCCGCATGGAACTTTAATTCCAAATGAAATATCGGCGAAATTCGCCGTAATGAACCTTTGTGTTAATGAAATGAATCAGAATAACATAGGTAGTTTGATTGCCTATTTGACCAGATTGGGTAATGAATACCTAATCTCATCGATGAAAAATGCAACAATAAAAAATCCTAATTTAGTAGGATGTGTTGAATTTCGTAACTTTGCCATAAAATATGGCTCTTTGTTAACATCTATGATAAATTGATATGTTTAAAAAAGCAAAGCTGAAATTAATATTGAATCATCCGTTTTTTGCTTCTATTGCTCTTAAAATGGAATATGTGGAAGATGAAAGTATTGCTACCGCTGGGATTTCACACCGTAAAATCCATTACAACCCAAACTTTGTAAAAAACTTGAGTTTACCACATCAGGAAGGGTTACTTGCTCATGAAATCCTTCATCACATCCTCTTACACCACATAAGAGGTGCTGATAAAAATCCAGACATTTGGAACATGGCTTGCGATTATGCCATTAATCCAATACTGGTAAAAAGTGGGTTTTCTATTCCTGATGGTGGATTAATTGATTTTAGATTTCATGGCATGAGTGCTGATGAAATCTACAAAATTATTTACAAAGATTCAGATAAGGATGATTCAGGCCAAAATGATGAAAATGGGAAGAGTGCTGAATCAGATTCAGCACCTTGGAATTGGGGTAAAGTAATCGTAAGTGATGATTCTACAATTATACAGGATGAAGCCGAAGCTAAAATTGATGCAGTAGAAGCCATTAATATCGGGAAACAGGCCGGTGATATTCCAAAAGGTATGGAAAGGTCTGTACTTCAACTAATAGAACCAATGAAAAATTGGAGGGAGTTATTACTCAAATTTATATCCGAAATTGCTAAAAATGATTATGATTGGAGTATGCCAAATAACAGGTACATTGTATCTGGTTTATACCTTCCACAATTGAAATCGTTGGAACTGAGTAAAGTAGTTTTTGCTATTGATACTTCTGGTTCTATTGATACAAAACTGCTTGGTGTTTTTGTTTCAGAATTGAAGGAGGCTATGCAATTATTCAATTTTCAAGTCACAGTAATTCATTTTGATTCTACTGTAACAAAGGTTGAAGAATTATATGCAGATGAAGATATTACTCCTGTTGGTGGTGGAGGTACACGCTTTCAACCCGTTTTTGACTATGTAAATGAAAATTTACAAGATGCCAAAGCGGTTGTATTTTTTACAGATGGTGATAATTTTGATAAAGTTACTGAACCTAATTATGAAGTATTGTGGATTATATATAATAATTCACAATTTAATATCGGATTTGGGGAAACTGTATTTATTCAAAATTGAAAAGTATGAACGAAAACTTAGAAGAAGATCAAAGGTTTCATATAATTAAGGAAACAATTCATAAAATTCTTTTTACTCCTTATTATATAAGTGATAATTTTCCAAATTCAATATTCTTTTTAAAATATTTAAAATATTTAAAAATGAATATTCAAAATCTTATTATAAAGTATGGATTTGAAAATATTTTATGTGATTATTTAAAAATAATCACTAATACAATAAACGTTACTAATAAGATAATTGAAAGGCGCGAATGTAAAAATTACTCCACTACAATAAAATTCAGCAAAAAATGTAGAATAAATAGTGGTTTTAAGTTTAGTGATTTTGATATTGTAAAAAAGTCTGAAAAGAAAAATTGGATTGACCCTATTTCTACTTTCAATAAAGGATTTACAAGGAAAGAAAGTAAAGTAATGGAAATTTTTAAAGATGTACATAATCAAAATTCCCCTTTCCTATATTGTATAAATGAATATGCACCATTTGTAACATCATACGTGTATTATACAGAAAAAAGAGTAGTTCTTATCTTAGAAGATAAAGTATATCAATGTCAAAATGCTGGAAAAAAATTCATATTTGAAGAACTTGATAATGGTACTTTTGTTTTAACAAAAGTTAACATAAAAAATGAAAAAACGATATTCTCTCACCCATTAACTGCTATGGATATTGTTAATCAATTACCTAAAATAAGATTGGAGTTAAATTTAAAACAAAAAAATTATGGAAACACAGAGTTTGAAAGAAAGAGTAATGATCGTAAACTTGCACATATCCCAATGGGGGGCAAGAAAGTATGATGAAAAGGTCTCAAGAGAGATTGACCAAATTCATCAAACCGACGAAGCTGGAAGGTTTACTAAAAGATTGATGAAATCTCATCTATTAGATGATATTACATCAGTAAACAACAAAGCACGAAGCTATCATCGGGATGCAACCTTGCCTTGGGGTGACAACAACGATCGGATCATCACTACTGACAAGTATTTTGAATATGTGATGACCATTGGAAAGTATGCGATGGAATTGGATGAACTTGTTACCAAATTTGTATCCGAATATGAAAGTTTGGTTGAAAAAGAAAAAGTAAGGTTAAACTCAATGTTCAGACCTTCTGATTACCCACATCCAACTGAAATCAAAAACAAATTCAACTTAAAAGCAATATTTTTACCTATTGCCGATGCAAATGATTTTAGAGTTAATTTGAATGACTCAATGGTAGCATTGATGAAAAAACAACTAACCGAAGAATTGGAAAACCGGGTATTAATTGCCAACAATGATTTGTTGGATAGAGTTAAAAAAGTTGTAACCAACATGATTGAGAAACTTTCTGATGAAGGAAGTACTTTTAGAGACAGCTTAGTGGGAAATATCGAAAACATGATTGATATATTACCAATCTACAATTTTTCGAATGACCCCCACATTGAGAACGTTGCAAAGATGCTTCAAACTTTAGTGGTATCACCAAATATGCTTCGTAACAATGAGGCATTCAAAAAAGATATTATCAAAAAGGCACGCGAAATTATAAATAAAATATAAGATGAAAAAACAAACTTTTAAAAGTGGGGATGTGGTATGGTTCAATTCAAATAATATTCCGCATCACTTAATTGAAATGGGTGGCTGTCCTGATGCAGCCGCCCATGATGGAAAACAAGCAATCGTAGAACATCTTGAAACATTTATAGAACTTGGAGATAAAAATTCTGAATTTTATACCATCCAATTCAAAGATGGAATGATTTGGTGGGGAATTTCTGGGTATCACTTAACACTGGTAAATACGAAAAGAAAGATAATGACTCGTTCAATTATATTATTCATATTTATATTATTATTTGCTATGTTTGGAGAGTCACTTATTAATTGGTTTATAGATTACCTAATTAATTTAAACCCATAAATAAGCCATTTTTCAAATAGGTTATTAAAACCACTACTTTTTAAAATAAGTGGTTTAAAACAGGGAAAAACAGCCATTTTAGACTATATTTGTATAATAAATAAACTATGAATTTTAGAACTGTAAAATTAGACAAGCAAAGATGGAAACTAATCATTAAATTTCCACTAAACGATCCGGTTAGTAATACAATCATCAGATTTAGCAAGGACTTATCGATGGTAGGAGATCATTGGGAACTCCCGGCTAATAAACAGAATATATCTTACTTTAAAAGTTTAGGATTCATTTTAAGTGAAAGTCTCCTAAACTTTGATGATTCACAAGTGCCAAAAACGAGTTTTAAGTCTGATAAAATAACATTACCAGATAATCTTGTTGCCAGAAAATACCAACTTGATGGTGTTTCTTTTATTGATTATAAAAATGGAAGAGCTTTAATAGCTGATGAAATGGGTTTGGGAAAAACAATCCAAGCTATTTTATGGCTTATGAAGCACCCTGAATTAAGACCAGCAGTGATTGTTTGCCCAAGTTTTTTAAAAATAAACTGGTACAGGGAGATAAAAAAATGGATTTTAGGTTCTAACCCCGAAATTCTGGAGGGTAAAAGTCCCTATAAACTATCCACAAATGATATCATTATCATAAATTATGAAATTATTGCTGATTGGGTTAAATATTTTAATAAAGTGGACATTAAAGCCCTTATATTTGATGAGGTTCAATTTATAAAAAATCCAAAAGCAAGGCGTACTATTGGTTCAAAAAGATTGGCAAAACATATTGATAAAATTGTAGGTCTTACCGGAACTCCTATTGAAAATGCCCCTATTGAAATATACAATATCATTCAAATAATTGATCCAACAATTTTCCCAAACTATTATTCTTATATTCATAAATATTGTGGGGCAAAAAGAAATGATTATGGAGGACTCACTGCTAAAGAAGCTACTAATAGCGATGAGTTACATTATATATTGAAAAATACCATAATGTTACGTAGATTAAAATCAGAAGTTCTAAAAGAATTACCCCCAAAACAAATTGTGCAGGTTCCATTATCTATCAACAATTTAAAAGATTACAAAAAGGCGGAACTGGAATTTATTTCTTTTGTAAAACATCGATATACAACTAAAGTAAATGAAGATGAAATTGAAAAGGAATTACGAAACTTTGCAAAAAGAAATAAAATAGAAATTGATGAAATTTTATCACACGATGACAAAGTATATTTGGCAGAGCAAAAAATTGAATCAAATTCAAATAATCCAACATTTCCTAAAATAAAAATGCTTGAAAAACTTGCTGCTGATGGTAAAATGGAGGAAGTACTTAATTGGATTGAAACATTCCTCGAATCTGGTGAAAAATTGGTTGTTTTCGCCATAAATAGATTTATCATTGACAAAATTGCAGAAAGATTTCCAGATGCATTAACAATAGTAGGGGGAATGGGTAAACTGAAAAAGCAAAAAGCAATTGATGATTTTCAAAATAATAAAAATCTAAAATTACTTGTTGCAAATATTGAAGCCGGTGGAATTGGTTTGACTTTAACTGCTGCATCGAATGTAGCTATTATTCAGTTTCCGTGGAACCCAAGTAAACTAAATCAAGCAATTGATAGAGTGCACAGAATCACACAAATTAAACAAGTTACAGTATGGCTGCTCGCAGCTCATAATACAATAGAAAACAAAATTCTTGATGTCATAAATAAAAAAGAAAAAATGATTAGTCAAATTATAAACGGAAAAGAGTTTACTGATATCAAAGTAATGATGGAATTAATTGAGAGTTACAAAATGATAAAATTTTAAAAATGAAAAAAGAAGTTAAAGTTATTGAAATTGGTGATGTATTCACTGTTGATTTTATCAAAAATGAAAAAGGTGGAAAACCTGTTTGTAAAATCAATGGATTTGTTGGGTTTATATCCAACGAATCAGTAAGTGATTTCGTCGCACCGCGTTCGGTGTGGCAAGTGGCTGTCTCAAAAATCAATGAGACCAGTGTGGAAGTTGTCCTTTTGGACAAACTAAAAACACCGTATGAAAATCTCCGGGAAATAAAACAAAAATTGGAAGCTAATTTCAAAAAGGAAAAGAAAGAAAGGGTAAAAAAACCAAAAGTAAAATACACAAACGTATAAATGGACATAATTAGATTATATCGTGATTTTGATATCGACCATGTTACTGAAGGTCATAAACATTCCAGACCGGGGTGGGTAAATACTGAATGCCCTTTTTGTACTGGAAATCCTGGATATCATTTGGGTTGGAGTATAGATGAAGAGTATTTTTATTGTTGGAGATGTGGGTGGCATCCAGTAATAAAAACAATAGCAATACTTTTAAAAATTTCAGAATTTGAAGCAAGCAATATTATTTCAAATTATGGAGTAAATAGAAGTATTATAAAACAAAGGAGTAAGGACAAAAAAGAATTTATCTTTCCTTCAGGCATTGATAAATTTGGAGAGCCCCATATTAAATATTTGAAAAAACGTAATTTCAATCCATCTGAAATTGAAAAATTTTGGAAGATTAAAGGAACTGGTCCAATTAGTAAACTGGACAATCTTGATTACAGATTTAGAATTATAATTCCATTCTTTTGGAATGGGCAAATTGTTAGCTTTGATAGTAGAGATATTACAAATAAGCAAATGAATAAATATCAAGCCTGTCCAAAAGAAAGGGAAATTTTGGAACATAAAAAAATTCTATACGGAAATCAGGAATATTGGGAAAGAGTAGGCATAGGAGTTGAGGGACCAACAGATGTTTGGAGACTTGGGCCTGCTGCTTGTGCCACAAGTGGAATAAAATATACAATCACTCAGGTTCGAGTAATAACACAATCATTCAAAAGATTTGCAGTTATATATGATGATGAGCCTCAAGCTCAAATACAGGCAAACAAACTTGTTGCTGAATTAAAATTTAGGGGGGTTGATGCTTGGAATGTAAAAATTAAAGGTGATCCCGGAAGTTTAAGGCAACATGAAGCAAATGAATTAGTAAAATCAATATTAAAAAAGCAATGAAATGATAGTTCTTGTAGTTATTAAAAATATTTGTCTTTTAGTACTTATTCTATTGATATTGGCAATATTAATAAAGATTCTTGAATCCGTAAACCCTCGATTTATTGAAAGTATTGATGATTACAAAGAAACAATAGGAGCTATGATTGGCAATGCTATTGTTCTATATCTTAGTGCAAAGATAGCAATAGAAATAAAAAATTTAAAAAAGTAGAAAAATGAAAAATGATTTTTTTGAAGATTTTAAGGTAATTCAAATTGATCCGGGTGATGTTGTATTGTGTGACTTGTGTAATCAAGATTACACAAACAGTAATGAAACAGGTGGCATCCTTTTCTCAGGGAAAGCTGTGTGCCCAAAATGTGTCAAAGAGTTTACAAAAACAATTAAAAAATATCATGAGGAACATTTCATAAAAGCAGAAGCAAAGGAAAAAGAAACATTCAGAGATTTTGTTTACCGTATAAGAAAAGGAGATTATTAAAATGGAAAATAGAGATGTAAACTTACATGGAATTTACCACATTTCAAACAGAGCTGGTACTATGTGTCAGTATGTAGGAAGGTATGAAAGAGAGGATGAAACAGATATGATTTTATTGAAACCAATAAATAAAGACACCATTTTTATAACATACAATAATTATGATGAATCTACAAATTCAAACTGTAAAAGTGGATGTTTTAGTGTTCCACTGACTGTATTTATCAGTGTATTTACTAAAATAAAAGATAAGAACCCTATAAAATATCTGCTTATCACTTTAACAGTTTTACAAGGAAGTGCAGAACATACACACAGAGTGTTAACTACTACAAAGGCTGCAAATATTAAATTTGCTGCCCAAAGATACGTCGCAAAATATTGGGGTGAAGGAAAACGGGAAAGTAAAAATTCTACTTGGTGGGAATTTACTGATTCACCTGAATATATGTGGATCAAACTTGACTATGTTAAACAACTTTCAGAAATGAGTTATTTATCATTGGAAAAACTATTTAGCACGCCTTAATACCAATAAAAATGAAAAGAATTAGAAATAGAAAAAAAGAAGTACTTTCATCAGATAAGTATTTGCAAGTGGGGAACTTAATTAAAATAAAAAAGGAGCCTCCGGCAGCAAAAAGAACAGGATTTTTTTTAAATACATTTCATCAAATTGTTGATCCGCCTGAAAATTATGTTAACTCACAAGCATCTATTTGGGTAAAATCCAAAAATGGAAACAAAAAACAATTACAATTCATGTATTGGGTAACTACGCCATTTTAAAGATTTTCAACAAGATACTGTTAATTTTATGAATTTAAAACAAGCAATAAATAATCCAAAACATACACATAAAAGCCTGTAAATAAACCAATTTGGTTTTATTGTAAAAAAAGTGTATATTTGAAAGTCTTTTTGAAATTGTTATATAGGTTTATGTACGGATAAATGCTATTTAATAAAATATTTCACTATCTTGTGTGACTTTCATTTTTAAGTGGTTTTAGTTTGACAGAATTAAGGGGAGTAAGTACCGTACTACCGAAACCCTTTCTCACTTAACTTTCATCATATATGGAAAATCAAATTGAAAATTTACTAATTGATTTACTTCGGGAAAACGGAAATTTAATAGTAAACAAGAAACTAATTCAAAAAATAGAATTGATTCCGGCAATTTTACTTTCAAACTATATAGAAAAGCATAAATATTTTAAAGAACATAATCCAAAAAACGACGGATGGTTCTTTTTAGCCCATAAAAAAATAATGGATGAGTTTAATATAAAAGAATATTCCATTACCAAATCAAAAATGAAATTACTTGACCTCCAACTTATTACCATTGAAAGAAGGGGTATTCCATCAAAAGAATGGATAAAAATAAATTATTCAAACCTTTATGCTTTACTAACTGTCGAAAATTACTCGACACAAGTACCCACGAAAACTGGGGTACTTGTACCCACGAAAACTGGGGTGCATAATAAAACAATAAATATAAGAAAAAGAAGAAGAAGCTCATGCGTGCGTGAGCTTTCAATTTCTGACTTTGATAAATTTTGGGAATTATACCCAAAAAAAACTGATAAGGGCAAAGTTCTAACTTTATGGAAACAATTGTGCCACCAAAAAGATACTCCAAACTGGGTTGAAATGAAAAATGCCATAGAGCTTCAAATGAAAACTGATCGTTGGAAAAAAACAAAATTTATTCCTAATCCTACCACATGGTTAAATCAAAAACGATGGCTTGACGATCCAAAAGAAATGAAAAATTTTGAATTTGATGAAAAAAAGCCAACCACAATAGGATACAAAAAATCAACATTAACATATAAAACACCAGAGATACTATGAGAACAGATAAGACATTTCAAGATGTTTATGAAATAAGTTATATTCGTGATTTATTTCCACCAAGAATTGTAGAAGAATTAATTATGTACAACTACACCCCGGTTAAAGAAGCAACAAAAGCCGAAAGTGTATTTATTTATGGTGATGTAGAGACTGGTAAAACATTATATGCAGCCAGTTTGCTAATACAACATAAAAAATATTGTTATTATAATCAGATAACATCTTATTGTTTGTTTGCGCCATTTTCAAATATGTTAAGGGAAATTCGTTTAGCTTATTCAGATAAAACAGTATCTGAAAAAGAACTACTTAATAAATATGTTAATGTGGATGTTTTATTAATTGATGATTTTCTCACTACGAAAATAACAGATTGGGTTTATGACACACTTTATTATATCATTAATGAAAGATATGAAAATTTAAAAACTACAATAATTACTTCAAATTTTTCATTGGATGAAATTGAAAAAATCTTGCAAGACCAGCGAATAACACGCAGAATTAACAGAATGTGTAAAGTTGTAAACAAACAAACGTACAAAACAACCATTGTAAATTAATTTGACTGGGGTTATTTCAATTTAAACTAAAAAGTAATGGTTTCATATTAGTAAAACTAAAAACAACGTAGAAAGGGCTTAAAAATGAAAAAAGAAAATTTTAAAATTGGGGGTGTATATGAGCACGATCGTGATTCCTCCGTGAGATTTAAACTTGAAAATTTTGATAGTGAAGGAGATCCAGTACTTTTACCACTGCCCGGTAATTCAGTATGGTTTGTTAGATATACAGAGAAAGAATCTCTGATTGATCCATTGAAAAAAGAAGGGTATGTAGGTATAACCTTTTCAACATTTTTAAATAATTTTCATTTGAATGATGATTTGCGGGATGGCAAGCCCGATTTAGATACTGAGGCAAATGACAATAAACGCGATGTTACCAATCACGTTTGCCCGAATTGTGGTTCGTGTAATACAAGCGTGGTTGAGATATTTTGCCTTGACTGTGAAGAATACCACAGTTATTCTTAGGGCAATTTGTTGGTAACGACAAATTGTAAGTTGTCGGTTTTTTATTCGAATTATTACTATGTGTAACTTTAGAGAAACAAAAGAAAAACACGATTGTACATACTGCGAACACTTTTATAGTTATCAAGCAGCTTACGAGGATGAATTAGAACCTGCTGAAT